>CAZSIR010000083.1:0-13185 GCA_964606765.1 uncultured Bordetella sp.
TCGATTTTCACCATCTGCGCGCCGGCCGCCATGATTTCGGCGGCATTGCGGAAGGCATCCTGCGGGCTGACCTGGAAGGTGCCAAAGGGCATGTCGCCGATGATGAAGGCGCGCTTCGCGCCGCGCGCGACGCAGGCGGTGTGGTAAACCATGTCGCGCAGCGACACCGGCAGCGTCGATTCGTGGCCCTGCAGCACGTTGCCCAGTGAATCGCCGATCAGCAGCGTGTCGAGCCCTGCGCCGTCCAGCAGCGCGGCAAAACTGGCGTCATACGCGGTCAGCATGGTGATCTTCTCGCCATCCCGCATCATCTTGTGCAGCGTGCTCAGCGTGATACGCATTGCATTCTCCTTGCCGGGCGTGTGAACCACACAGCCCCTAGTTTCCCAGGCTGAAAAACTCGCGCGGGCCGCGCATGGCGTTGATCCGCTGCAACAATAAATCAAAATCCGCCGCAGAATCAACGAAGTTCAGATTCTCCGAATTCACGATCAGCAACGGCGCAGCGGTGTAGTGGTGAAAAAACCGCGCATAGGCATCCGCCAGGCGGACCAGATATTCGTCGGATATGCTTTTCTCATAAGCGGTGGAACGCCTGCGCACCCGCTCCACCAGCGTTTCCGCGCCAGCCTGCAGGTACACCACGAGGTCGGGCTGCGGCGCCTGCGGCCTCAGATGGTCGTAAATCTGCCGGTACAGGGCCAGCTCATGGTCGTTCAGCGTGAGCTGCGCGAACAGCGGATCCTTCTCCAGCATGAAATCGGCCACGGTGACGCTGCGGAACAGGTCCGACTGCACCAGATCGCGCACCTGATTCAGGCGCTGGAACAGGAAAAACAGCTGCGCCGGCAGCGCATGGCGCGCCGCGTCCTGGTAAAAACCGGGCAGGAAGGGATTGGCATCGGGATCTTCGAACAGCGTCGCCGCGCCGAGATGCGCGGCCAGGCGCCGTGCCAACGTGGTTTTCCCAGAGCCGATCGGCCCCTCAACCACGATGTAACGATATCTGGCATTCAGGGTCATGCCGGGCTGCCGTCGTCGGCGCTTATCCGCTGCAGCTGCGCTACGCTTGCGGCGTCGACTTTGCCTGCGAGATCACGAGCCAGACCATGCCCCGGAACCCGGGCCTCCGGCGCGACTTCTGCAAGCGGCAGCATCACAAAGGCGCGCTCCAGCATGCGTGCATGCGGGATCGTCAATCCCGGCTCCTGCAGCACCCGGTCGCCGTAGAGCACGATGTCGAGATCCAGCGTGCGCGGCGCATTGGGAAATTCACGCACGCGGCCCTGCGCGCGCTCGATGTCCAGCAAAGCCGCCAGCAAAGCGTGCGGGTCCAATGCCGTTTCAATGACGGCCACTGCATTGATGAAATCCGGCTGGTCGGCATAACCGACCGGCGCACTGCGGTAGAGGGAGGAACGCCGCAGCAAGCGCGTATCCGGCAGCGCCTGCAATGCGGAAAATGCCGCCTCGATCTGCACTGCCGGTTCGCCGATGTTGGCGCCAAGGGCCACGCAGACCGTCTGCAATGACGCAGGCACTTCGGCTCAGTCCGCAGCCGGCGCCGGCGTCGCGGCGGATTTGCGGCGGCGACGCTTGCGGCGCTTTTTCGCCGGCGCGCTGTCCGCCACCAGCATCGACACGCGCGCGTCGGCATCAGCATCCTGAAAACGGGTCCACCAGTCGCCGATTTCCCCCGCCAGCTCGCCGCTTTCACAGCGCAGCAGCAGAAAATCGTAGGCCGCGCGAAAACGCGGATGCTCCAGCAGGCGGAACGGGCGCTGGCCGGCGCGCTGCTCGAAACGCGGCTGCAGCGCCCACAGGTCCTTCATGTCGGAGGTGTAACGCCGCGGGATCGCCAGCTGCTCGGTCTGCTTGTCGAGCACTTCGTCCATGGCCTGGTACAGCGCCGGAACCGGCGGGACGCCGCGGGCCTCGATTTTTTTCCACGCCGCCAGCACTTCATGCCAGGTCAGCGCGGCAAAAAGGAAGGCCGGTGAGACCGGTTTGCCGGCGAGTATGCGTGCATCGGTGTTTTTCAGCGCCAGCATCACGAAACGCTCGCCCAGCGGCTGCTCGAGGATCACGTCGAGCAGCGGCAGCATGCCGTGGTGCAGGCCTTCCTTGCGCAGGCGTTTCACGCACTCGGCGGCATGGCCCGAGAGCAGCAGCTTGAGCATTTCGTCGAACAGCCGCGCCGCCGGCACATTGGACAGCAGCACAGCCTGCGCCTTGATCGGCTTGCGCGTGGCGGCATCGATTTCAAGCCCGCAGGAAGCCGCGAAACGCACCGCGCGCATCATCCGCACCGGGTCCTCCCGATAGCGCTGCGCCGGGTCGCCGATCATGCACAGCCGCTTGCGTTTCAGATCGGCGACTCCGCCGTGATAGTCCCAGACCTGCTCCTGCGCCGGATCGTAGAACAGGGCGTTGATGGTGAAATCGCGCCGCGCCGCATCCTGCGCCTGGTCGCCCCAGACATTGTCACGCAGCAGACGGCCATGTTCGTCCTCCACCTGGGCGCCGGCCCCGCTCTCGGCAGCCGGACCGCGGAAGGTGGTGACCTCGACCATGTCGCGGCCGCAGAGCACGTGTACGATCTTGAAACGCCGCCCGATGATGCGCGAACGCCGGAATATGCCGCGCACTTCCTCGGGCGTGGCATCGGTGGCGACGTCAAAATCCTTGGGGTCACGCCCGAGGATCAGGTCGCGCACCGCGCCGCCGACCACGAAAGCCTTGTAACCGCCTTCCTGCAGCGCATCGCAGGTGCGCAAGGCGCAGCTGCCGATGCGGTCGCGGGTGATGCCATGCTCGCGCACCGGGATGATCCGTGGCTTCGATGACTTGAACACGCGACCCGAGAACACGCGGCCCAGCAGCTTGGTGATCATGCAGGAATCATGCGGAAGTATTGTTCAGCGCTTTTCGGAAGTGCCGCTGGTAACAACGGGATGTCCACGCGCTGCGGCAGAAGAAAACGGCGCGATTATACATGGCGGTCAACATGGGACCGCCGGTGCAGCCGCGCCGCGGCAATCCGTGCTCAAGCGAGACTGATGATGGGCCAGCCGCGCGCGGCGGCATGCGCGCGCAGCGTGGCGTCGGGATCCACCGCCACCGGGTGGCCCACCCGCTCCAGCAACGGCAGGTCATTGTGCGAATCACTGTAAAATGTTGATTTTAAAGTATTTTTAAGGCTTTCTCCACGGGACGCCAGCCACGCCTCGAGGCGTTCGATCTTGCCCTCGCGGAAACACGGTGTGCCGCTGACGCCGCCGGTGTAGGCGCCGTCGCGCACTTCAGGCTCGGTGGCAATCAGATGTTCAATGCCGAAGGCGCGCGCAATCGGCGCGGTGACAAAGCTGTTGGTGGCGGTGATGATCACGCGCACCTCGCCGCGGTGCCTTTCCACCAGCGCGCGCGCCGAATCACGGATCATCGGCAGGATGCGCTCCCGCATGTATTCGCCGTGCCAGGCGTCGAGCACCGGGCGCGGATGCTGCGACAGCGGCTTCAGCTGGAAATCGAGGAATTCGCGGATGTCGAGCGTACCCGCCTTGTACTGGTCATAGAACTGCTGGTTGCGCGCCTCGTAGGTGGCGCGGTCGAGCACGCCGCGGTCAATCAGGAACTGCGCCCACTCGAAATCGCTGTCGCCGGCGAGCAGGGTGTTGTCGAGGTCAAACAATGCCAGGTTCATCCGTGTTTCCCGTTTCAAGTTGCAGGCCGCAGCCCGGATGGAATTGCCCGCACCGTCAGCCGCGTTGCTGCACGGACTGCAGCAATTCACGCGCCAGCGGCACGGTAATCGCGCGCTTCTGTTCCAGCGACCATTGGTCCAGCGCATCCACCAGCGCGCGCAGCGAGCTGAGGTCGCGCGGTGCGCGCAGGAGCAGATATTCCGCGACCTCTTCGGGCAGCGTGAAGCCGCGCGCAACGGCGTATTCACGCAAGGCTGCGCGGCGGGCCTCTTCGCTCAGCGCGCGCACCTCATACACCAGCCCCGAAGCCAGCCGCGTCAGCAGGTCGGCGCGCAGCGCCAGCCGTGCCGGCGGCACATCGCCCGTGGCCAGCAGCACGCCCGCGCCGCTCTTCAAGTTATTGAATATATTGAATAATTCTATCTGCACCGGAGCGTCCAGGCGCTGCACGTCGTCGCAACCCACGACATCGTCGGCGGCAACGGCAGCGGCCTCGACTTGTGTATGTACCGCTCGGCCGGCAGCCCGAAAACCCTGCAGCACGGCGCGCAGCAGATGGCTGCGCCCGCTGCCGCTGCCGCCCCACAGATAAATGAACTGCTCGCCAAGTTCGCCGCGCAGCAGCGCGCGCAGCGCAGCAAGCACTTCCGCATTTTCGCCCGCAACGAAATTGTCCAGCGTCGGCGCCGGGGGAGACGCCAGCTCGAGCGCAAGCTGCCTCATCAGCGGTACAGGCCGCTCGCCAGATAATCGCTGCGCAGGTGGCGGCCCCATACCAGCAGCGCGGCACTGACCGGCAGGGCCAGCAGCACGCCGAAAAATCCGAACAGCGTGCCGAAGGCGAGCAGGGCAAAAATCACCGCCACCGGATGCAGGCCGATGCGGTCACCGACCAGCCACGGCACCAGCACATTGCCTTCCAGCAGGTTGCCGGCGACAAACACCGCCCACACCCAGACCAGTTGCATGGGATCCTGGAACTGCAGCACGCCGGTCAGCGTCGCCAGCACCACGCCGATGATCACGCCGAGGTAGGGCACGAAAGTCACCAGCCCGGCCGTGACACCCACCGAAAGCGCGAAATCAAGGCCCACCAGCCACAGGCCTATGGTGTAGAAAACGCCCATGCACAGCATCACCAGCAGTTGGCCGCGCAGGAACTGGCCCAGCACGTCGTCGATTTCACGGGCAATCAGCGTCAGGCGTTCGTGCCGGCTGCGCGGGATCAGCTTGTCGACGCCGGCAATGATGGGGTCCCAGTCGCGGAGGAAATAAAACAGCACCACCGGCACCAGTCCGAGCGCGACAAAAAACTGCAGCACCGCCAGACCGCCGGCTTTCAGCGAAGGCAGCAGCTTCACCACGACGTCACGGACCTCTTCCATGTGCCCGGCGATCCAGTCGCGCACCATGCTGGTATCAAGCTGCATGCCGGTCAATTGTTCCAGCCGCGGCGCCATTGCACTGCGCAGCCAGTCGATCAGGGCCGGCGCCTGTTCGGCGATCGCGCGCGCCTGCCGGATCAGCAGCGGCAGCAATACCAGCAGCAGCAGCACAAACGCGGCAACCAGCAGCAGCAGCACCAGCACCACGGCCAGCGTCCGCGGCACGCGGCGCCGGGTCATGCGGCCGACCAGCGGATTGCAGATATAGGCCAGAATGGCCGCGAACAGGAACGGCGTCAGAATCGGGCTCAGCAGATAAATCGCGCCGCAGGCCACGATTGCCGCCGCCAGCCATTGCCACAGGTGTTGCGGATTGCGGACCGGGGTATTCATTTAAGATAAAATTCGCATCGATTGAATGCACCGGCAGGATGTCGATCAAGAAGGATGTCGATCAAAGCCCTGGACATGCTGATTTCATTGTTGCGCCAGACCGTATTTTAGCAGTCCGACGGATGCCCGCCCCCGGAATTTCCGCCCAGAATATTCGCCAACCGCAGGTACTCCCTTGAAACGCAAAACCCCATCACGACCGCTGAAAAAACCGCTGACCTACCGCGATGCCGGTGTCGACATCGATGCCGGCGACGCCCTCGTCGACCGCATCAAGCCGCATGCCAAACGCACAATGCGCCCGGGCGTGATGGCCGGCATCGGCGGCTTCGGCGCCTTGTTTGCCGTGCCGCGCGGCTACCGCGAACCGGTGCTGGTATCGGGCACCGACGGCGTCGGCACCAAACTCAAACTCGCCTTCGAATGGCGACGCCACGACACCATCGGCATCGACCTCGTGGCGATGAGCGTCAATGACATCCTGACCCTCGGCGCCGAGCCGCTGTTTTTCCTCGACTACTACGCCTGCGGCAAACTCGATGTCGATTCCGCGGCCGATGTGGTCAAGGGCATCGCTGCCGGCTGCGAAATGTCCGGCTGCGCGCTGATCGGCGGTGAAACCGCGGAAATGCCCGGCATGTACCCGCCGGGCGAATACGACCTCGCCGGCTTTGCCGTCGGCGTGGTCGAGAAAAAACGCATCATCAACGGCCGCAGCATCCGTCCCGGCGACGTGATCCTCGGCCTCGGCAGCAACGGCGCGCACTCCAACGGTTATTCGCTGATCCGCAAAATCATCGCCCAGCGCGGCATCAGGCTGTCGGCAAAAGTCGGCGGCCGCGCGTTAAAGGATCTGATCCTCGCGCCGACGCGGATTTACGTGAAGCCGCTGCTGAAACTGATGAAGCAATTGCCGGTCAAAGGATTGGCGCACATCACCGGCGGCGGGCTGCTGGACAACGTGCCGCGGGTGCTCGGCGACAAACTGACTGCGGAAATCAGCCGTGATGCCTGGCCGTTGCCGCCGCTGTTCCGGTGGCTGCAGCAGCAGGGCAATGTCGCTGATGATGAAATGCACCGCGTGTTCAACTGCGGCATCGGCATGGTGGTGGTGGTCGCGGAGAAAGACGCTGCACGTGCACAGGCATTGCTGAAGCGTGCCGGCGAAAAAGTCTGGCGCATCGGCACGGTGCGCAAGCGCCGCGGCGCAGAAGCGCAAACTGTCGTCATTTAGAAACAGAAAAGACAAAAGAGAAAAGGACTGGCCCTGAAACGCATCGCAATACTGATTTCCGGGCGTGGCAGCAACATGGAGGCCCTGCTCGCCGCGGGGCTGCCGGCGCGGATCTGCGCGGTCATCAGCAACGATCCTGCGGCGAAAGGGCTGGAAACCGCCGCAAAACATGGCGTGACAACCGCCGTGGTCGACCATCGGAAATACGCGCAACGCGCGGATTTTGATGCCGCCCTGGCGCAGGCCATCGACGCACACCAACCCGACTTCGTGGTGCTCGCGGGCTTCATGCGCATCCTCACCGCGGACTTCGTCAACCGTTACCGCGGCCGCCTGATCAACATTCATCCTTCACTGCTGCCGTCGTTTACCGGCCTGCACACCCACCGCCAGGCGCTGGATGCCGGCGTGCGCATCCACGGCTGCACGGTGCATTTCGTCACCCCGCAACTCGACCACGGACCGATCATCATCCAGGCCGCGGTGGCAGTGCTCGCCGGGGATGATGAAAAAACGCTCGCCGCGCGGGTGCTGGCCGAAGAACACCGCATCTACCCCCAGGCGCTGCGCTGGCTGTGCGAGGACCGTGTCGCACTGGGCGCTGCCGGCCGGGTCACGATCAAGGGCGCGCGCACCGACAGCCGTGCCCTGCTCTCCCCGGCGCCCGAGGCATGAAATCCCGATGCAGAAAATGCCCTCATTCAAAAGCCTGATTGGCGCGCTGTCCTGCGCCGGCCTGCTGGCGCAGGCGGCGTTCGCTGCGGCCTCCGCGCCGCAGCAGGTCATCGCACACTACAACCTGTCGATGAACGGCGCGCCCGTTGCGGTGATGCAGGAATCCTTTGCGGTCCGCGACAAGGCCTATGAGGCCGTCAGCGAAACCCAGGCCATCGGCCTGTTTGCGCTGGTACAACGGCGGCCGGCACGCGCCACCAGCAGCGGCGCGGTGGACAGCGCCGGCCTGCGCCCGAAAACGTTCGACGGCGCCCGCGGCGCAGCGGATGCGCGTCGCGTGCACGCCGAGTTCGACTGGACTGCGGGCACGCTGACGATGTCGCATGACGGCCAGACTGCTAGCGCGCAGCTGCCGGCCGGCACGCAGGACCGGCTGTCCGTGATGTACCAGTTCCTGTTTTTGGACCAGGCCCGGCTGAGGGACCTGTCGTTCGCGATGACCAATGGCCGCAAACTCGACCAGTACCGCTACAGCGTTGGACCGGACAGCGAAATCGATACGCCGCTCGGACGCATGGCCGTCGTGCACCTCGTCAAGCAGCATGCGGCCGGTGAAACCGCGACCGAAATCTGGCTCGCGCGCGAGCACCGCCTGATGCCGGTCAAGATGCGCATTGTCGAGGACGACGGCAAGCGTTACGAGCAGATCATCACCCGTCTGGAAATCCGGTGAAGCGCGGCGCAGGGACCCGTCTGCTCGCGGCCGCGGCACTGTCCGTCGCCGCGCATGCCGCCCTGCTGGGCGGCGCATGGCTGACGCCGCCGGAAGCGCTGCCGGAGCTGCCGCCGCTGCATGCGCGGCTGCAGCGGCTCGAGCCCTTGCCGCCGGCAGCTGCCTCGCCGCCCCGACGGGAAACCGAAGCCAGACCACGGCAGGCCGCGGCACCGAAGCGTCTGAGCGGCCCGTCGGTTGCTGAAACGAATCCTTTCGTCCCCGCACCGCCTGCGCCAGGCACCGACTCTGCCACCGCCGCAGCCGAACCGGCGCCGGAACCCGTGGTTGTCGCCAGTGCTGCGCCCACCGTATTCAGGTCGCCCGAAGCGCCCCCCCTGCCCAGTTTCCCGCGCAAGGGGCAGATCACTTACACGCTGACCCTGGGGGCGGAACGGACCACGGTGGGCCGCACGGTACAGACCTGGGAATTCGAAGACAGCCACTACAAACTCGGCAGCCAGTCGGAAAGCACCGGCCTTGTCGAAGTGTTCCGCCCGCACCGCTATTACTACCTCAGCCAGGGCACGCTGTCGGATCAGGGCCTGCGGCCGGACCGGTTTCTGGCCAGCGTCAGGCGTGGCAGCCGCAACGAGGAGTCACTGGCCGTGTTCAACTGGGAAGAGGGCCGGATACGCCTCGGCAGGCTGCCGCAGCAGAGCACCGTCGCCCTGCCCGCGGGCAGCCAGGACCTCATCAGCTTCATGTACCAGCTGGCATTGCTGCCGCCGGCGCCCGGTCGCACCAGCATGCCCTTCACCCGCGGCCGTCAGCTGGAAATCACCAGCTTCGATGTGCTGCCCGAAGAGAACATCGATACGCCATTGGGACGTCTGCGCACCCTGCCGGTGGTGCAGGTGCGCGAGGGCGGCCGCGAAAGCCTGGCGGTATGGCTGGCGAAGGAATACCGCAATCTGCCGGTGCGCATCCGCTTTTACGGCCGTGACGGCGAGCTGTCCGGTGAACAGCTGGTCAACGCCATCCAGGTCAGTGAACAATGAAAACCGCAATCAAAAAGAACTTCATCCCCGAAGCCGCTGCCCGCGTGCCCAACGACCTGCGCCTTGCGGATGCGACAACGGCGCTGTCGCGCGTGCTGAGCTTTGCCTATCCTGCCGACGCCGTGCTGAGCCGCTACTTCCGCGAGCGTCATGTCCTCGGCCAGCATGACCGCGCATTTGTCGCCGAAGCCGTGTTCGGTGTTTTGCGGCGCAAGCTGCTGTTCGATCATGTCGCACCCCAGGCCACGCCGCGGCAGCTTGTGCTGCTGTGGCTGGCGCGCATCGCCGGCTTCAGCAGCCGCGAGCTGACGCCGCTGTGCAAGACCGACGAAATACAGTGGCTCAATGCCACCCGCACACAAACGACCGCAATGCCGCTCAGCGTCGAAGCCGACCTGCCGCAATGGATCGTCGACCGGCTGCTGGAGCAGCACGATGACGACTTCATCCGCAAACTGGGCCGCGCGCTGCAGGATCCGGCGCCGCTCGACTTGCGCGTCAACACCCTGCGCGCCACGCGGGAAGCGGTCCTGTCCCAGCTCGCCGCGAGCGGCATAGAAGCGACGGCGATGCGATACTCGCCCGTCGGCATCCGCGTCAGGGGCAAACCGTCGATCAACCGCCATCCGCTGTTCACCGGCGGCGCCATTGAAGTGCAGGATGAAGGCAGCCAGCTGCTGGGATATCTGGTCGCGCCGCGGCGCAGCGATCTGGTGGTTGATTTCTGCGCCGGCGCCGGCGGCAAGACCCTGATGCTGGGCTCGCTGATGAACAGCCAGGGCCGGGTTTATGCCTTCGACATTTCCCAGAAACGGCTCGACAAACTGAAGCCGCGGCTGAAACGCTCGGGACTTTCCAATGTGCATCCGCTGGTGATCGCGCACGAGAACGACACCAAGGTGAAGCGGCTTGCCGGAAAAATCGACCGCGTATTGGTGGATGCGCCGTGCAGCGGACTCGGCACGCTGCGCCGCAATCCGGACCTGAAATTCCGCCAGTCGCCGCAAAGCGTGGCGGAACTGGTGGTCAAGCAGGCCGCAATCCTCAAATCAGCCGCGCGTCTGGTCAAAAACGGCGGCCGCCTAGTCTACGCCACCTGCAGCCTGCTGGCTGGCGAGAACCAGGCCATCATCAGCGCGTTTCTTGAGGAGCATCCGCAATTCAGCGCCCTCGACAGTACCGGTCTGTTGCAGCGCCAGGACATCGGACTGGAATGTCCGGGACCATTGCAGTTATGGCCGCAGCTGCACAACACCGACGGTTTTTTTGCCGCCGCGCTGGAACGGACCGGCGCATGAGCACGATGCTAGAATTTTCCCGAACCCGTCCTCCGGCCAATCTGCAATGACCGCATCCGCCGAATTTCAAGCACTGCTGCTCGATCTCTGGGAAGACCTGCACAGCATCAGCATCCTGTGGCAGGTGGGCGTGCTCATCGCCTGCCTTGCCATCGGCTGGGGGCTGACCCGGCGCTTCAACCGGCGTGTGGACGGGCACCGCGGCGAGCTGGATGTCACCCAGGCGCTGGGCATCGGCGGCCTGCAGCGCCTGCTGTTCCCGCTGTCGTCGCTGGCGCTGGTGCTGATTGCCAAGGCCGTACTGCGGCACTGGCAAAACACGCACCTGCTCAATGTCGCCGCCGCGCTGCTGCTGGCGCTGGCGCTGATCCGCATCCTGATTTACGTGCTGCGCCATACCTTCGCGCCCAGCGCCTGGCTGCGCGCATCGGAACGCTGGATCAGCTGGCTGGCCTGGCTGGGCGCCGCCGTCTACCTGACGGGACTGTGGCCGCTGGTCCGCGACTCGCTTGCGGATACCGGCTTCACCATCGGGAAGCATGATTTCTCCCTGCTGCTGGTGCTGCAGGGCCTGCTCTCACTGATCGCCACGCTGGTGATCACGCTGTGGCTGGGACGCCTGATCGAATCGCGGCTGATGCGCGCCACCAGCCTGCAGATCAACCTGCGCGTGATGTTCTCCAAGCTGGCGCAGGTGCTGCTGCTGCTGATTGCATTCCTCATCGCATTGCCCGCCGTGGGCATCGACCTGACGGTACTGTCGGTGTTCGGCGGCATGCTCGGCGTCGGCATCGGTTTCGGCCTGCAGAAAATCGCCGCCAATTACATCAGCGGCTTCATCATCCTGCTCGACCGCTCCGTAAGCCTCGGCGACCTGGTGACCATCGGCGAGCACACCGGAACGCTGACCAAGATGACGGCGCGCTACGTCGTGCTGCGCACCCTGGGCGGACTCGAAGCCATCATCCCCAATGAAAGCATCATCGCATCGACGGTGCTCAATCATTCGTTCTCCGACCGCAAGGTCCGCGTCGCCATCCCGATACAGGTCGCCTATGCCACCGATCTGGACGCGGCCAGCGCCATCATGGTTGGCGCGGCCCGGAACCACCGGCGGGTGCTCAAGGATCCGGCGCCAGGCGCGCTGATCATCGGTTTTGCCGACAGCGGCATCAACCTCGAACTCGGCGTCTGGGTCGAGGACCCCGATCAGGGCCTCGCCGGGCTGCGTTCCGAGCTCTATGCAGCGATCTGGCGCAGCTTCAGGGAAAGCGGGATCGAAATTCCGTTTCCGCAGCGTGAAGTGCGGGTCATCGGCGCCGTCAAAACAACCCCGGGAAATGATTAATTAATGTTTAAAAACAATAACTTAACATATTTTTTTCGATAGTTCCCGGACTATTTCCGGCCACAGGGTATCCCCGGCTATTGTTCTTCAGTACACTCCGCCCAATATTGTTGTTATTCCGATAAAAGCGAGAAGCTGAATGTATACAGGGATTGTCGATTTATCGTGGTGGGGCTACGTGGTTTACACGCTGGTCGTCACCCACATCACCATCGCCGGCGTCACCATTTACCTGCACCGGCATTCGGCGCATCGCGCGCTCGATCTGCACCCGCTGGTTGCACACTTTTTCCGCTTCTGGCTGTGGTTTACGACCGGCATGCTGACCAAGCACTGGACCGCCATCCATCGCAAACACCACGCCAAATGCGAGACCGTCGAGGATCCGCACAGCCCGCAGATTTTCGGCATCCGCAAACTGGTGCTGGAAGGTGCGGAACTGTACCGCAAAGAAGGCCGCAACCAGGAAACCCTGGACCGCTACGGCTACGGCACGCCCGACGACTGGCTCGAGCGCAACATTTACAGTCACGACCGCTGGGGCATAGGCACGCTGGTCGTGCTGAATGTACTGCTGTTCGGACCCATCGGCCTGACGATCTGGGCCGTGCAGATGGCATGGATTCCGTTCTGGGCCGCCGGCATCATCAACGGCACCGGCCACTGGTGGGGCTATCGCAATTTCCAGCCGGAAGATGCCAGCCGCAACATCCTGCCCTGGGGCATCCTCGTCGGCGGCGAAGAACTGCACAACAACCATCACGCCTACGCCACTTCGGCAAAGCTGTCGAACCGCTGGTATGAATTCGACATCGGCTGGCTCTACATCCGCATCCTCGAGACCCTGGGCCTGGCGCATGTCAAGAAAGTCGCGCCGAAGCTGGTGCTCGACAGCTCCAAGACCAACTGCGACCTCGCCACGCTGCAGGCCGTGGTCACCCATCGCTATGAGGTCGTTTCCAAGTACGCCGCCTCGCTGCGCGCCACCTGCGCCCGTGAACTGCAGGCGCTCAAGGGCAAGGCCGTCGGCGTCGACACCGGCAAGCTCAAGCGCTGGCTGCACATCGACAAGGCCGCCCTGCCCGCCGCGGAGCAGGAACAGCGTGAAGCCACCATCAGGCACAGCAGCGTTCTGACCACCGTCTACAACATGCGCGATGAACTGGCGCAGCTCTGGCAGCGCTCCTCGGCCTCCAAGGAACAGCTGGTGAAGCAGCTGGAAGACTGGTGCCACCGCGCGGAGAGCAGCGGCATTGAGGCGCTGGAGCAATTCTCGCGCCGCCTGCGCTGCTACGCATGAATAAATTGCCGCAAATGAAAAAACCCGCCGGTTGGCGGGTTTTTTATTGCCACTTGCGCAGCGCTTGCTTGATCT
>CAZSIR010000084.1:0-13181 GCA_964606765.1 uncultured Bordetella sp.
TCAACGATGACCCGCAGACCGAGGCGGTGATCATGGTCGGCGAGATCGGCGGCTCAAACGAAGAGGAATGCGCGCGCTGGATCAAGGCCAACATGAAAAAACCGGTGGTCGGCTTCATCGCCGGCGTCACCGCGCCGCCGGGCAAACGCATGGGCCATGCCGGCGCAATCATCTCCGGCGGCAAGGGCACTGCGGAAGAAAAACTGGCGGTGATGGAAGAGTGCGGCATCAAGACCACAAAAAACCCCGCAGAGATGGGCAAGTTGCTGAAATCGGTGCTGAAGTAAATCCGGTGTAACGCTGGCGACCACGGCAAAGAGCAACAGCATCCCTGCGCGGCTGAGTTGATCATCGAGGAGGAGTGATTTTGGAAGGTGGCGTCGTAAAGCGCGGCAAACGTGCGCGTGGGGCCCTCAAGGGCCGCACGGTGGATGCGCGCGCTCAGGCTGAAGTGCGGACCCTGCTGGATGGCGCGCAGCGCGCGACCGGGACGGATCCGCGCCGCCGCGACCTGCTGATTGAAAACCTGCATCTGATCCAGGATCGTTACGGTCACATTTCCGCGGCGCACATCGTTGCGCTGGCGCGTGAAATGAAGCTGGCGATGACCGAAGTTTACGAAGTCGCCACTTTCTATCATCACTTTGACGTGGTGAAAGAGGGCCAGAGCGTTCCGCCGGCATTGACCGTGCGTGTCTGCGATTCACTGTCCTGTGAACTGTCGGGCGCGGGTGCGCTGATGACCGGGCTGAAAAAGGCGCTGGGCGACGGCGTGCGCGTGATCCCGGCGCCCTGCGTCGGTCGCTGCGAGCAGGCGCCGGTGGCGGTGGTCGGCCAGAACCCGGTGCCGCAGGCGACGGTCGACAAGGTGAAACCGCTGGTGGCCGGCAACAAGATCCGCTGTGCTGCCGGCAAATATGTCACTTACGCCGATTACCGCAAAAAAGGCGGCTATGTCGTGGCGCAGGAATGTCTTGCGGGCAAGCGCGATGCCGAAACCCTGATCAAGACCATGGAAAACTCCAGTCTGCGCGGTCTGGGCGGAGCGGGTTTTCCGACGGGGCGCAAGTGGCGCATCGTGCGCGGTGAAAAAGGGCCGCGGGTGATGGCGGTCAACATCGACGAAGGCGAACCGGGCACGTTCAAGGACCGTTATTACCTCGAGCGCGATCCGCACCGCTTTCTCGAAGGCATGCTGATCGCGGCGTGGACCGTGCAGATTTCCGAGGTCTATATCTATCTGCGCGATGAATATGCCGGCGTGCGTGCCATCCTTGAAAAGGAAATCAAGGCGCTGCAGGCCAACCCGCCATGTCCGCTGCCGCCGATTTTCCTGCGGCGCGGGGCCGGCGCCTACATCTGCGGCGAAGAGTCCGCGATGATCGAATCCATCGAAGGCAAGCGCGGCATGCCGCGGCTGCGCCCGCCGTACGTGGCGCAGGTCGGGCTGTTCGGTCATCCGACGCTCGAACACAACATGGAAACCCTGTACTGGGTGCGCGACATCCTGGAAAAAGGCGCCGACTGGTTTGCCGGTCACGGCCGCCACGGCCGCAAGGGTTTGCGTTCTTTTTCGGTTTCGGGGCGGGTGAAAAAACCCGGCGTGCATCTCGCGCCGGCGGGCATTACGGTCAAGGAACTGATCGCCGAATATTGCGGCGGCATGCTGCCGGGACACGAGTTCTACGGTTATCTGCCGGGCGGTGCGTCGGGCGGCATCCTGCCGGCGTCGCTGGGCGACGTGCCGCTGGATTTCGACACCTTGCATCCCTATGGCTGCTTCATCGGTTCCGCCGCCGTGATCATTTTTTCGGATCAAGACAAGGCCAGCGCCGCCGCACGCAACGTGATGAAGTTTTTCGCCGAGGAATCCTGCGGCCAGTGCACGCCCTGCCGTGTCGGCACGGCGAAGGCGCTGCAGCTGATGGAAACGCCGAACTGGGATCAGGGATTGCTCGAAGAGCTGTCGGCCGCAATGGCCGATGCCTCGATCTGCGGGCTGGGGCAGGCTGCGCCCAATCCGATCCGCACCGTAATGAAATATTTTGCCAAGGAAATTACGTGAAAGCGTGAATGAGTGAAGGCGTGAATGGGGTACCCCTTTCACTCCTTTACGTCTTCACTCCTTCACCGGGAGTAATCCATGACTGCGATGAACAAGGACGAGCTGGCGGCAATGCCGGTCGAGTTCAAGCTGAACGGCAAGGATGTCGCTGCGTACGCATCCGAGACCATCATCCAGGCGGCCAAGCGCCATGGCGTGGAGATTCCGCACCTCTGCTACAAGGAGGGCATGCGCCCCGACGGCAACTGCCGCGCCTGCGTGGTCGAAGTCAAGGGCGAACGGGTGCTCGCCGCTTCCTGCTGCCGCAAGCCGGCGCCGGGCATGGAGGTCACCACGGACAACACGCGCGCAACGGCGGCGCAGAAGATGGTGCTGGAACTGCTGCTCTCCGACATGCCGGAGAAACGCCACACCCGCAATTCGGAGCTCGATCAGTGGGTGGCCAGGCTCAAGGTCGGCAAGCCGCGCTTTGAGTCGCGGCATCAGCCGCAGGCCGATGTGTCGCATCACGGCATCGCAGTGAACCTTGATTCCTGCATCCAGTGCACGCGCTGTGTGCGCGCCTGCCGCGAGGAACAGGTCAATGACGTCATCGGCTATGCCTTCCGCGGAGAACATTCATCCATCGTGTTCGATCTCGGCGACCCGATGGGCGAATCGACCTGCGTCGCCTGCGGTGAATGCGTGCAGGCCTGCCCGACCGGCGCGCTGATGCCGGCGCGCGAAGCGGGACTGGTCAAGCCCGACAAGCAGGTGCATTCGGTCTGTCCGTACTGCGGGGTTGGCTGCCAGCTGACCTACAACATCAAGGACAACAAAATCCTCTCGGTCGATGGCCGCGACGGCCCGTCGAATCACGAACGGCTGTGCGTCAAGGGCCGCTATGGTTTTGATTACGTGCAGCATCCGCACCGCCTGACCAAGCCGCTGATTCGCAAGCCCGGCGCACCGAAACATGCCGACTTTGCGATGGATCCGGCGAATCCGCTGGAGTATTTCCGTGAAGCGAGCTGGGAAGAGGCGCTGGACCTGGCTGCGGGCAAACTGAAGGCGATTCGCGACAGGGACGGGCAAATGCGCGGCAAGAAGGCGCTGGCCGGTTTTGGTTCCGCCAAGGGCACGAACGAGGAAGCCTATCTGTTCCAGAAGCTGGTGCGCACCGGTTTCGGCTCCAACAACGTCGATCACTGCACGCGTCTGTGCCATGCCTCCAGCGTGGCGGCGCTGATGGAGGCGGTGAATTCCGGCGCGGTGTCGAACCAGGTCAGCGATGTGGCCCATGCCGAGGTGATTTTCCTGATCGGCGCCAATCCGATTTCGAACCATCCGGTGGCGGCGACCTGGATCAAGAACGCGGCGAAAAACGGCGCCAAGCTGATTTACGTCGATCCGCGGCGCTCGGAACTGTCGCGGCACGCGGCCTATTCACTGCAATTCAAGCCCGACACCGATGTCGCATTGCTGAATGCAATGATGCACACCATTGTCCACGAGGGACTGGTCGATGAGGACTTCATCAAATCGCGCACACTCGGTTATGAAGACCTGAGGAAAAACGTCGAGGGTTACAGCCCTGAAGCGATGGCGCCGCTCTGCGGCATTCCTGCCGAGACCATCAAGGAAGTGGCACGGGTCTATGCGACATCGAAAGCATCGATGATCCTCTGGGGCATGGGCATTTCCCAGCACATCCACGGCACCGACAATGCGCGCTGCCTGATTGCGCTGTGCCTGATGACCGGCCAGATCGGCCGTCCCGGCACGGGGCTGCATCCGCTGCGCGGCCAGAACAATGTGCAGGGCGCATCCGATGCCGGGCTGATTCCGATGGTGTTTCCGGATTACCAGCGCGTCGACAATCCGCAGGCGCTGGCGCGGTTTGAAAAATTGTGGGACATGAAGCTCGATCCCAAGCCCGGATTGACGGTGGTCGAAATCATCCATGCCATCCTTGATGGCGACATCCGCGGCATGTACGTGATGGGCGAAAACCCGGCGATGTCGGATCCCGATGCAAACCATGCACGTGAAGCCTTGGCAAAACTGGACTGGCTGGTGGTGCAGGAAATCTTCCTCACGGAAACCTGTTATTACGCCGATGTGATTTTCCCGGCCACGGCCTGGCCGGAAAAAGACGGCACGGTGACCAACACCGATCGCATGGTGCAACTGGGCCGCAAGGCGCTGGATGCGCCAGGCGAGGCCAAACCGGATTTGTGGATCATCCAGGAACTGGCGCGTCGCCTCGGGCTCGACTGGAATTACAGCGGACCGAAAGACGTGTTCAACGAAATGCGCAAGGCGATGAATTCGATTGCCGGCATCACCTGGGAGCGCCTGGAGGTGGAAAGTAGCGTCACCTACCCCTGCGAAGAAGAAGGTGATCCGGGTCAACCTATTGTTTTTATTGATAAATTTCCGACGGCCACGGGCAAGGCCAAGTTTGTGCCGGCCGATGTCATCCCGGCCGATGAACGCCCGGACCGCGAGTTTCCGTTTGTGCTGATTACCGGGCGCCAGCTCGAGCACTGGCATACCGGCGCGATGACGCGCCGTGCCGGCGTACTGGACGCGATCGAGCCGGAACCGACGGTGGCGATGCATCCGCTGGATCTCGACGCCATTGGCGCGAAAGTCGGTGATGTGATCACCGTCGAATCGCGGCGCGGCATCATTTCGCTGTTCGCCCGGCCGGATGACGGCACGCCGCGCGGCGCGATTTTCATCCCGTTCTGTTTTTACGAAGCGGCCGCCAACCTGCTGACCAATCCCGCGCTGGATCCCTTCGGCAAGATTCCCGAGTTCAAATATTGCGCGGTGAAAGTCATGAAGGGCGGAGAGCTGACGCCGCGTTCCAGCTACGGCGGCGGCCAGGTGCTGGCGAAGGCCGGGAAAGTTTAGAAAATCGCTGCAGACAGGCGCCCGCGACGCGGGCCCGTTTTTAATTACAGATACAGGAGAGGAGCATCATGGCACTGTCGGATATTGAAATTGCCCAAGCGGCGAAAATGGAGCGCATCGTCAAGATTGCGCAAAAGCTGGGCATCCCCGAGGAACATCTGGTGCCGTACGGCCACACCAAGGCCAAGGTGTCGCTGGAGTATGTCGACAGCCTGAAGAACAAGAAAAACGGCAAACTGATCCTGGTCACTGCAATCAGCCCGACGCCCGCCGGCGAAGGCAAGACCACGACCACGGTCGGCCTCGGCGACGCGCTGAACAAGATCGGCAAAAAAGCCATCATCTGCCTTCGCGAACCGTCCCTGGGTCCTGTATTCGGCATGAAGGGCGGCGCGGCCGGCGGCGGTTATGCGCAGATCGTGCCGATGGAGGACATCAACCTGCATTTCACCGGCGACTTCAACGCCATCGCGCTGGCCAACAACCTGCTGGCTGCGGCAATGGACAACCACATTCATCACGGCAACGAACTCGGCATCGACGTGCGCCGCATCACCTGGAAACGGGTGATGGACATGAATGACCGCGCGTTGCGCGACATCACGGTGTCGCTGGGCGGCCCGGGCAACGGTTATCCGCGCCAGGACGGCTTCGACATCGTTGTCGCGTCCGAAGTGATGGCGATTTTCTGTCTCGCGACTTCGCTGAAGGATCTGAAGACACGGCTCGGCAACATTGTCGTCGCCTACACCCGCGACCTGAAACCGGTTCGCGCAAAGGATCTGAAAGTGCATGGTGCGATGACGGTGCTGCTGAAGGACGCGCTGGCGCCGAACCTGGTGCAGACGCTGGAGAACAACGCGGCGTTTGTACACGGCGGTCCCTTCGCCAACATCGCCCACGGCTGCAACACCGTGATCGCGACGCAGACCGCGCTGAAACTCGCCGACTACGTGGTCACCGAAGCCGGTTTCGGCGCCGACCTCGGCGCCGAGAAGTTCGTCGACATCAAATGCCGCAAGTCGGGTCTGAAGCCCGATGCCTGCGTGATCGTGGCCACCATCCGTGCGCTGAAATTCCACGGCGGCGCCGACGTCAAGGAACTCAACAAGGAAAACCTCGCGGCGCTGGAAAAAGGCGTGGCCAACCTCGAGCGCCATGTCAAGAACGTGCGCGAGAACTACGGCCTGAAATGCGTGGTGTCGATCAACCACTTCACCTTCGATACCGATGCCGAAATCGAGCTGCTGAAAAAGAAAATGGCGCCGCACAATGTGCCGGTGCTGCTGGCGCGGCACTGGGCCGACGGCGGCGCGGGCGCGACCGAAGTGGCGAAAAAGGTTGTCGAGCTCATCGACCAGGGTGAGAACCAGTTCAAGTTCGTCTACGACGAGAAGCTGCCGCTGTGGGACAAGATGAAAACCATCGCCACCAGGATTTACGGTGCGGCCGACATTTCCGCCGACAACAAGGTGCGCGGCCAGATCAAGAAACTGCAGGAAGACGGTTACGGCGATTACCCGGTGTGCGTGGCCAAGACCCAGTATTCGTTTTCGACCGATGCCGGCTTGCGCGGCGCGCCCTCGGGCCACATGGTCAACATCCGCGAAGTGCGGCTGTCGGCCGGTGCCGAGTTCGTGGTCATGGTCTGCGGCGACATCATGACCATGCCGGGCTTGCCGAAAATTGCTTCGGCGGAGAAAATCGACCTCACGGACGAAGGCAAGGTCGTGGGGCTTTTCTGATCCGTATTTCGGAGGGGGTTGGTTTCAAAGGGGAGTAGCTACGGCGCGGCAGGTTCCAGCAACTGCCGCCCGCGGCAGGGCCGTCATCACGGGACAAGGGATGGATTCTTGTCTCCGGCCCTGCCGGCAAGGCATCGCAGGCGAGACCTTTGTCCAGATGACAGCTCGGCGTTTGCACGTCATGCTGCATTGGGGCCGGGGCCGGACTGCGTCGCATCTGCGGGCGTTCAGGCATGCGGTTCCGGCGGCAACAAACTAGGGGAACAGGCATGCACCAGATTCAGATGCAGCGCGATCACCGGCGGCGGATGACCGCCGCCGCAGCCATCGGCGGCTTGCTGGCTGTTTATTCCGGACTGGCCGCGGCTGCCGAGTCACCGCATGTATTCGGCATTCCCGTCGATTTCATCCTGTTCGGCCTGACCCTGCTTGGCGTTGCGCTGTTTCACCATCACACCCTGCGCGTGGCGCTGACCGGTCTGATCATCATCGCGCTCTACAAGGTGGGATTCACGGGATTCAAAACCGGGGAAGGATTTGCCGGATTGCTGTCCCACCTGCTGCATGAGTGGGTGATCATCGTCAATCTGCTCGGATTGCTGGTCGGCTTCGCACTGCTTTCAAACCATTTCGAGAAAAGCCATCTGCCCCAGGTCATGCCGCGGTTTTTGCCGGATGACTGGAAGGGCGCCTTTGCCTTGCTGGTGGTGGTTTGGGTGATGTCGGGCTTTCTTGACAACATCGCCGCGGCGCTGATCGGGGGCACGCTGGCGGCCAGCCTGTTCAGGCGCAAGGTGCACATCGGTTATCTGGCCGCGATCGTTGCCGCTTCGAACGCCGGCGGTGCCGGCAGCGTTGTGGGCGATACCACGACCACGATGATGTGGCTGGACGGCGTGGATCCGCTCGACGTTCTCCACGCCTATGTGGCTGCTGCTGCGGCGCTGGTGGTTGTCGGAATCCCGGCTGCACTGCTGCAGCAGCGATATTCGCCGATCGTCAAGGACGAGGGGAGGCACAAACCGGTGGACTGGGCGCGTGTTGCCATTGTTGCGCTGATCCTGGCGGTGGCGATAGCGACCAATGTGACGATCAATCTCGAATTCAATGAATTGAGTCACGTGTTTCCGTTCATCGGGGTCGCGGTTTGGGTGGTGATTCTGGCCTGTGTACCGTGGCGCAAACCGCAGTGGGATCTGGTGCCCGAGGCGGCCAAGGGCAGCGTCTTCCTGCTTTCACTGGTTTTGTGCGCATCGATGATGCCGGTGGAGAAACTGCCGGCGGCGTCATGGCAGTCCGCTTTCGGGCTGGGTTTCATTTCCTCGGTCTTTGACAACATTCCGCTTACTGCGCTGGCCCTGAAGCAGGGCGGTTACGACTGGGGCGTGCTGGCCTATGCCGTAGGTTTCGGGGGGTCGATGATCTGGTTCGGTTCCAGTGCCGGTGTCGCGCTGTCCAATATGTATCCGGAGGCGCGCTCGGTGGGCCTGTGGCTGCGCCATGGCTGGTTTGTGCCGGTGGCCTATGTGGTGGGTTTTTTCGTCATGCTGGGCCTGGTGGGCTGGGAACCGCACGAACCACACAAGCCGGCTGCCAAAACACCGGCTGCAGTGCAGGCTCCCGCACCGGCACCGGGGGTTGTAAATGCCTTGATCGGCTATAATCGATGAACTTGTTGCGGTCAGGGGAGGAGGTCTCCGCCGAACAATGCCTGCGCGGCCGGAGCACGGCGCTTCCCGCCACACACAATCAATGGAGTGATATCTAAATGGATTTTACCGATGCGGCATTCTGGGTCGCACTTCTGCAGATCATCGGGGTCAACATCGTATTGTCCGGTGACAATGCCGTAGTGATTGCGCTGGCGGCGCGTTCATTGCCGCCGAAACAGCAAAAGGCCGCGGTCCTGTGGGGCAGCGGTGCCGCGGTGGTGATGCGGATCGTGCTGACCGTCATTGCGGTCGAAATGCTCAAGTGGCCGTACCTGAAACTGGTCGGCGCCGTCTTGCTGCTGTGGATCGCGGTGAAACTGCTGATTCCGGAAGACGAGGGCGAGGATGGCGTTGCCGCCAGCGGCAGCATGGCTGCGGCGATCAAGACCATCCTGATTGCCGACCTGGTGATGAGTCTGGATAACGTGATCGCCGTGGCGGCTGCGGCCAAGGGCAGCCTGACCTTGCTGATCCTGGGGCTGGGCATTTCGATCCCGCTGGTCATTTTCGGTTCCACCCTGCTGCTCAAACTGATGGACCGCTATCCGATCATCATCACCATCGGTGCAGCGCTGCTCGGATGGGTGGCCGGTGAAATGGCGATTACGGATCCGCTGGTGAAGGAGTGGATCAATCTGAACATGGCCTGGCTGCATTACGTCGCACCCGCGGCGGGAGCCGTGTTCGTGGTGGTGCTCGGCAGATATCTGGCCGCTCGCAGCATGGGACACCAGGTTACGGTGGATACCCTGGTAGACCAGGATCATCGGGTGTAAGTGTAAGTATTTGATTATTAATAAAATTATTTGCCCCGGCCAGCTGGTTTCCGAGACAGGGGGCCTGTGCCCGCCACTGGCAGCCTGATTGCGGCGGGTACACATTTCGCTGCGCTGCGTCAGAGCGGCTTCGTGTCGTGCATGACAGCAAGTCTGCTGCAGCTTGTGCCGGAATCTTGATTACGGTCAATTCTTTCGCAATCACAAATGCGAAAGAATGAAACATTGCGACGTTCCAAATAAGGTTGGGCTGCGGCAAATGCCGTGGATATAACTCAGCACCCGTCGTTCAATTGATAAGGAGGAGTCAAATGGGTATCCAACGCGTATTGTCCCGCGGCATGCTGCCGCTGATCGCGGCGTTCGGCCTGGCCGCGGTTTCCGCGCCTGTTGCGGCCTGGGAGCCGACCAAACCGGTCGAATTCGTCATTCCCGCAGGCACCGGCGGCGGTGCCGACCAGATGGCACGCCTGATCCAGGGCATTGTCGCCAAACATAACCTGATGAAACAGGCACTGATTCCGGTGAACAAATCCGGCGGCGCTGGTGCTGAGGGTTTCCTTGAGGTGAAAGCGGCGAAAGGCGATCCCCACAAGATTGTCATCACGCTGTCGAACCTGTTCACAACCCCGATGGCCACCGGTGTGCCGTTCAACTGGAAGGATCTGACCCCGGTTGCGATGCTGTCCCTCGACAACTTCGTGCTGTGGGTCAATTCGGAGGATCCCTACAAAACGCCCAAGGAATATCTGGATGCGGTGAAAAAGGGCGGCGCAAACTCGTTCAAGATGGGCGGCACCGGCTCCAAGCAGGAAGACCAGATCATCACTGTTGCCATCGAGAAGGCGGCCGGCGTCAAATTCACCTACATCCCGTTCAAGGGCGGTGGTGCGGTGGCGACCCAGCTGGTCGGCAAGCACATCAACTCGAGCGTCAACAACCCGATCGAGGCGGTGGCGCAATGGCGTGCAGGCAAGCTGCGCGCGCTGTGCGTTTTTGATGCCGAGCGCATGCCGTACAAAAACAAGGTCACTGAAACCCAGTCCTGGAACGATATTCCGACCTGCAAGGAAGCGGGCATTCCGACGGATTACGTGATGCTGCGCGGCATTTTCATGCCGGCCGGTGTTTCCCAGGAAGTCGTCGATTTTTACGTCGACCTTTTTACCAAGGTGCGCGCGACGCCGGAATGGAAAAAGTTCATGGAAGATGGCGCATTCAACCAGACCTTCCTCAGCGGCAAAGCCTATGCCGACTGGGTGGCCAAGGCGGAAACCTTGCACCGTGATCTGATGAAGGAAGCCGGTTTCCTCGCGAAACCCTGATGTGATGGAACAAGCCTGGCGGGCCGGAACGGGTCCGCCAGGCAGTTGTGCCCCGGCCAGGAGGGAATGCCTGGGATCCGAGACTTTTCCCCGAAAAACTGAACCGCATGGAAAATAAACAAGATTCCGCTGCTGCTGTGCGTCCGGGCATCTCGATACGGACGGCCGAGATCGTCGTCGCCGTCATTTTTCTCGGGCTGGGCGCGCTGGTTCTGTATGACAGTGTCCGTCTGGGCTTCCGTTGGGCGGGGGACGGCCCTGAGGCGGGGTATTTCCCGTTTTATATCGGTCTTTTCATCTGCGTTTCAAGCCTCTTTACCCTCGGCCAGGTGCTGTTCGGCAAGGCGGGGGGCGGTGACCGCATATTCGTGGAATGGGAGCAGCTGAAGCTGGTGCTCTCCGTTCTGGTGCCGGCGGCATTTTTTGTGCTGGGCATCCAGTTGATCGGCATCTATGTCGCTGCTGCGGCCTACATCGCCGTGTTCATGGTGTGGCTGGGCAAATACACCTGGATCAAAAGCGCGCTGCTCGGCATTGCCGTCAGCATCGCGATGTTCATGATGTTCGAAGTCTGGTTCAAGGTGCCGCTGTTCAAGGGGGAATTCAATCCCCTGGGCTTCATCGGTTACTGACCCCATCGATCTAGAGGAGCAGGCGACTTGGAAGAAATCAATGCCCTTTTCCACGGGTTCTCCGTTGCGCTGACGCCGTTCAATCTGCTGCTGATGTTCGTCGGCGTGACGCTTGGAGTGCTCATTGGCGTGCTGCCGGGCCTGGGCGGCGCCAACGGCATTGCCATCCTGCTGCCGCTGACATTCACGATGCCGCCGACTTCCGCGGTCATCATGCTGTCCTGCATTTACTGGGGAGCGTTGTTCGGTGGCGCGATCACCTCCATCCTGTTCAACATCCCGGGCGAGCCGTGGTCGGTGGCCACCACGTTTGACGGCTACCCGATGGCGCAACAGGGCAAGGCCGGCGAGGCCCTGACCACTGCGTTCACCTCCTCGTTCATCGGCGCGTTTTTTGCGGTGGTGATGATCACCTTTCTTGCGCCGCTGGTCGCCAAGTTTGCGCTGCAGTTCGGTCCTCCGGAATTCTTCGCGGTGTTTTTCCTGACATTCTGTAGCTTCATCGGCATGGGCAAGGAGCCGCCATTCAAGATCGTCGCGGCGATGATGCTCGGCTTTGCGCTGGCTGCCGTCGGCATCGACACGGTGACCGGCCAGCTGCGCCTGATTTTCGGCCAGCTCGAGCTGATGCGCGGTTTTGACTTTCTGATTGCGGTGATCGGGCTTTTCGGCATCGGCGAAATCCTGCTGTCGATGGAGGAGGGCCTGTCCTTCTCCGGACGCACTGCAAAAATCAACACCCGCATCGTGATCGAAACCTGGAAAAAGCTGCCCAAGTACTGGCTGACCTCGCTGCGCAGCTGCATCATCGGCTGCTGGATGGGCATCACCCCGGGCGGCGCGACGCCCGCCTCGTTCATGAGTTACGGCATTGCCAAACGCATGTCGCCGGATGGCGCGAAATTCGGCACCGGCATCGCCGAGGGCGTGATTGCGCCGGAAACGGCGGCGCATGCCGCAGGCACGGCGGCCCTGTTGCCGATGATTTCACTGGGCATACCCGGATCGCCCACTGCCGCGGTGCTGCTCGGTGGTTTGCTGATCTGGGGCCTGCAGCCGGGACCGCTGCTGTTCGTGGAGCAGAAGGATTTCGTCTGGGGCCTGATTGCCAGCATGTATCTCGGCAACATCGCCGGTCTGATCATCGTGCTGACCTGTGTGCCGCTGTTTGCGGCGATCCTGCGCGTGCCGTTTTCCATCATCGCGCCGGTGATCATCGTGATCTGTGCGGTCGGCGCCTACACCGTGCACAACGCGATGTTCGACATCTGGCTGATGCTGCTGTTTGGCGTGGCGGGATACGCATTCAAGAAACTGTCTTATCCGCTGGCGCCCCTGGTGCTGGCGCTGGTGCTGGGAGACCAGGCGGAGAGTGCTTTCCGTCAGGCGATGCTGATTTCGCAGGGCGATGTGCGGGTGTTTTTCTCCAACGGCCTGGTGGGCAGCATCATGGGCCTGGGCCTGCTGATGCTGGTCTGGCCGTTCATCGGCAGGCTGAAGGCGATGCTGCGCAAAAGCGCAGGCTGATCCATTACCGATGCCAAAAACAAACCGGCCCGGACATTTGTCCGGGCCGGTTTGTTTGGGTCTGCCGGATGGCAGCGGATGCGATTTATTTCTTTTTCGCCGCCGTCGGGTTGAGGCTGGTGATGCGGCCGCTTTCGGTGCCGGCGGTTTCATCGATCACGGCGTTGATCAGCGTGGGCTTGCGTGAACGCACGGCTTCCTCCACCGCCTTGCGCAGTTC
The DNA here is from genome assembly GCA_964606765.1 of uncultured Bordetella sp. Taxonomy (GTDB): domain Bacteria; phylum Pseudomonadota; class Gammaproteobacteria; order Burkholderiales; family SG8-41. The sequence continues at coordinate 12,904 of CAZSIR010000084.1, forward strand.
CGCCGGGGTCGTGGCGTGCACGCCGACGCCGCCGAAGGCTTCCATCAGCTTGTCGTAGCGTGCGCCCTTGACGAACACAGTGGGCGCCACGTCGGGGCCGCCGGTCGGATTGACGTCGGTGCCCTTGTAGACGCCGTTGTTGTTGAATACCACCACGCACACCGGCAGGTTGTAGCGGCAGATGGTTTCGACTTCCATGCCGGAAAAACCGAAGGCGCTGTCGCCTTCCACCGCGATCACCGGCCCATTGCTGACCACCGCGGCGGCGACGGCGAAGC
>CAZSIR010000085.1:0-12960 GCA_964606765.1 uncultured Bordetella sp.
CGCTGTTCACCCGCCAGCTCGCGACCATGATGAAATCCGGCGTGCCGCTGCTGCAGGCCTTCGACATCGTCGGCAAGGGCCACAGCAATCCGGCGGTCGCCCGGCTGCTGATGGGCATCAAGGCCGACGTTGAAACCGGGATGAGCCTGAAGCAGGCCTTTGAAAAACATCCGCTGCACTTCGACGCGCTGTTCTGCAACCTGGTCGGCGCCGGCGAAGCCGCCGGTATTCTGGAAAGCCTGCTCGACCGGCTGGCGACCTACAAGGAAAAAATCCTCGCCATCAAGAGCAAGATCAAATCAGCGCTGTTTTACCCGATCGCCATCATCGTGGTGGCCGTGGTCATCACCGCGATCATCATGATTTTCGTGATCCCGGCGTTCAAGGAAGTGTTCAAGAGCTTCGGCGCGGATTTGCCCACCCCGACTTTGATCGTGATGGCCATTTCCGACTTTGTCGTGGCCAACTGGTTTTTCCTGTTTGGCGGGGCGGGTGCGGCCATTTATGCCTTTTTCTGGACCTGGAAGCGCTCGGAAAAGATGCAGATGTTCATGGACCGTTTTGCCCTGCGGGTTCCGGTGTTCGGCGACCTGATCCGCAAATCATCCATCGCACGCTGGACCCGCACTCTGGCCACGATGTTCGCCGCCGGCGTACCGCTGGTCGAGGCCCTCAGTTCGGTTGCCGGTGCCGCGGGCAACTACGAATATTATGTCGCCACCAAAAAAATCCAGAGTGAAGTCGCGACCGGCTCCAGCCTGACGTCTTCCATGCAGGGAACCGAAGTGTTTCCGAACATGGTGATCCAGATGACGATGATCGGCGAGGAGGCGGGCTCGCTGGATGCCATGCTCGGCAAAGTTGCCGACTTTTTCGAGGCCGAGGTTGATGATGCCGTCGAGGCATTGTCGAGCCTGATGGAACCGATGATCATGGTGGTGCTGGGAACGCTCATCGGCGGCATGGTGATCGCGATGTACCTGCCGATCTTCAAACTGGGATCCGCGGTATAAGCAAAGGCCCGCAGATCCCGCAGCCGGCAGTGCCCTGCACCGCCGGCTGCACTCCGGCATCCCGTCATTGCTGATCATGCTGTCAGACCCCCTGATATTCGCCGTTTGCGCCGGACTGCTGGGACTTTGTGTCGGCAGTTTCCTCAACGTGGTGATCCATCGCCTGCCGAAAATGATGGAACGGCAATGGCGCGCGGAATGTGCCGAACTCTCCGGAGCGGAAGCGCCTGCCCCGGAACGCTACAACCTGGTCGTGCCGCGCTCAGCCTGCCCGTCCTGCAACCGCCCGATCACCGCGCTCGAAAACATTCCGCTGCTGAGCTGGCTGCTGTTGCGCGGCAAATGCGCCGGCTGCGGCACGCGCATCTCGCCACGTTACCCGGCCGTCGAAGCCCTGACTGCGGCGCTGTCCGCCTACATCGCCTGGCATTTCGGCTTCGGCCTGGCCGCTGCCGGCGCGCTGCTGTTCACCTGGGCGATGATCGCACTGACCTTTATTGATCTCGACACCTTTTATCTGCCGGACAGCATCACCCTGCCGCTGCTGTGGCTGGGCCTGCTGTTCAACATCAGCGCCACCTACACGCCGCTGGCAGGCGCAGTCATCGGCGCCGCCGCGGGCTACCTGTCGCTGTGGAGCGTGTACTGGACATTCAAATGGGCCACCGGCAAGGAAGGCATGGGTTACGGCGACTTCAAATTGCTCGCCGCGATCGGCGCCTGGCTGGGCTGGCAGATGCTGCCGCTGACCATCCTGCTGTCGTCGCTGGTGGGGGCGGTGATCGGCATCAGCCTGATCATTTTTGCCGGCCGCGGCCGCAGCGTGCCGATTCCCTTCGGCCCCTATCTTGCAATCGCGGGCATGATTGCCCTGCTCCACGGTCCTGCACTGACCCGGAGCTGGTTCGGTCCGCTCTGAAATGGCGCGCTGAATGGTGTACTGCGTTGGCGTCACCGGCGGCATCGGTTCCGGCAAATCCCGCGCCGCCGCCATGTTCGGCGAGCTGGGCGCCGGCGTCGTTGACACAGACCTCATTGCCCACGCGCTCACCGCAGCCTCGGGCAGCGCAATGCCTGCAATCACCGCCGCCTTCGGTACCGGCGTCAGCGCCGCGGATGGCAGCCTGGATCGCGAGGCCATGCGCAGCCTGGTTTTTGACAGGCCCGACGCCCGCAAAAAACTGGAAAGCATACTACACCCGCTGATCCGCGAGCGTGCCCGCCTCGACGTGGCGCAAACAGCCGCGCCCTATGTGTTGCTGGTGGTGCCGCTTCTGCTGGAGACGGGGGGATACCGTGATTTGATACAGCGTGTATTGGTCATCGACTGCGATGAGTCACTGCAAATCAGCCGCGCGATGCAGCGCAGCAATCTGACGACCGCATCCGTTCGCGCCATCATGGCGGCGCAACTGCCCCGGCTGCAACGATTGGCCAGGGCCGATGACGTGATCCGCAATGACGGGGACATAGCCCAGCTGCGCAGCCAGGTCGCCCAACAGCACAAACGCTACCTGCGGCTGGCGGGAATGGCCGCACCGGACGATCGTGAATGACTTCCGCAACCGGCATTAAGCCTTTATTTTTTCTGGCATTTGTCCGATACTCCGGCAACCGGAACCCACCCATACTCCATCGACATCGGGCGCAACAGACGTGATTGTCTATGAACATCCACTGAGCGAACGTGTGCGTACTTTGCTGCGCCTGGAACACCTGTTCGAGCGCATCGAATACTTCCAGAACCACAACGATGGGCCGGAACACCATGTCGCGCTGCTGCTGATTTTCGAAATACTCGAAGTCGCCAGCCGTGCCGATCTCAAATCGGATCTGCTGCAGGAGCTGGAGCGGCAGAAACAGACGCTGGAGGCATTGCGCGAGAATCCCGACATTTCCGAGGAAGCGCTGGACAATGTCCTGTGGCAGATTGACCAGGCCTCTTCGCGCCTGTTCCAGGCATCCGGCAAGGTCGGCCAGGAGCTGCGCGAAAACGACTGGCTGATGAGCATCAAGCAGCGCACCGGCATTCCAGGCGGCGTCTGCGCATTCGATCTGCCCTCTTATCATTACTGGCTGCAGCAGAGCGCCGAAGTCCGCCGCCATGACCTGCAGCAGTGGCTGGCCCCTTTTCTGCCGACACGCGATGCGATCAGCATCGTGTTGCGGCTGCTGCGCGAAAGCGGGAAAACCAGCGCGCAGACGGCACAGCAGGGCATCTATCAGCAAATGATGGCGGGGCGCATGGCGCAGATGCTGCGCATCCGCCTCTCGCCTGATTACGCCTGCATCCCTGAAATCAGCGCCAACAAGTACGCGCTGAACATCCGCTTCACCACGCAGGAAGGCATCCAGCGCCCCAAGGCTTCCGACACGGATGTCGAATTCGAACTGACTTTCTGCAATCTCTGAACGATGAAAGTCCGGCTGGTCGCCTGCCCCCACTGCGGCGCAAGCAGTGCATGGAGCCCTGAAAACCCCTTTCGCCCCTTCTGTTCGGAGCGCTGCAAAATGGTCGATCTCGGCGCCTGGGCAACCGAGCGCTACCGGGTGCCTGTCGCCGAAATGGACGAATCCGAAATTCCCGGGGCTGGCGACGACGTGCTGCCGAACTAGTATCGGCAGGCGCTAGAGCGGCGGCGGCCAGGCTCCGCGCACCATGGCCAGGCCATGGGCGCCGCAAATCAGGCTCTGCTCGCGATCGGCCGGCTGCAATCCACCCAGCGCAAAAACCGGGATTCGCGTTTCCGCCGTCAGGCGCTGCAATCCCGCCCAGCCGAGCAACGCGGCACCGGGATGCGTTGGTGTGGCCAGCACCGGACCGAGCACCGCAAAATCCGCGCCCAGCTCCGCGGCACGATGCAGTTCTTCGCTGTTGTGACAGGACGCGGCAACCAGCGCCAGATCCGGGCGCTTCTTGATCTCCCGCAGTTGGCGCGCAGTCAGATGCACCCCGTCAGCGCCGCTGCGCAATGCCAGCGCCGGATCCGCATTGATCAGCACCTGTGCGCCGCTGTCATGCGCCAGGGCGGTGATCTCGCGCGCAAAGCGTTCAAACAATGCCGGCGGCCACTCCTTGCCGCGGATCTGGATCAGGCGCAAACCCTGCGACAAGGCATTCTTGATGCGCTCAATGGCCTGTGCATGCTCCGCCGGCGCAAAACCGGTAATGCCGTAGGTTTCAGGCAGGGCCAGCGCCCGCAGTATCGGTCCGTTGGCCGGGAGCAAAGGCGCAACATGGATCGCATCCATGCGCTGCCATGCGAAGGCCTGGCCTTCACGGCCCTGCAATTCGCCGCGCCAGTCCCTCACCCGGAAAAAATGCAGCCGCACGTCCGCATGCGGATAATCAAACTCGCGGATGAGCCAGGGATGGGCAGTGGTGATCACGATCCCGAGTTCTTCCTGCAGTTCACGCGACAGCGCGGCCGCCGGTGTTTCACCGTCCTCTACCTTGCCGCCGGGAAACTCCCAGTAACCGGCGTAGGCTTTGCCCCGGGGACGCTGCGCCAGAAGGAACCGGCCATCGGCATTCTGCAGCACCGCGGCGACCACCGCGATGCGACGACGCGACGGCTGTTCGGTCATTGCCCGTGCTTAACTGCGCTTGTTTGCGCTCATTTGCGCCGGGCGAGCCGGGCACGGCCCGCCCAGTCGCGCGCAAACTGCCAGGCCACGCGGCCGCTGCGCGAACCGCGGCTGAGGGCCCAGTTGATCGCGGCCTGGTCGACCGCGGCGCTTTTAGCGCCCGGCACCTTGAAATGATCGAGCCAGACATGGACGATGCGCAGGTATTCATCCTGGTCAAAAGGGTAAAACGACACCCACAAGCCAAAACGTTCGGACAGCGAAACCTTTTCCTCGCTGGTTTCACCGGGGTGAATCTCCTCGCCGACATGCTGGTACTCGAGGTTTTCCTGCATGAACTCGGGCATCAGGTGACGGCGGTTGGAAGTGGCATAGATCAGGCAGTTCTCGGAAGCCGCAGCCACAGAGCCGTCAAGCACCACCTTCAGCGCCTTGTAACCCGGCTCGTCCGCCTCGAAGGACAGGTCATCGCAATAAAGCATGAAGCGCTCGGGGCGCGCATGAATCTGTTCGACGATGTCCGGCAGATCCGTCAGGTCGCACTTTTCGACTTCGATCAGGCGCAGGCCGCGGGCCGCGTATTTGTTCAGCAGCGCCTTGACCAGCGAGGACTTGCCCGTGCCGCGCGCGCCGGTCAGCAATACGTTGTTGGCCGGAAGCCCGGCGACGAACTGGCGCGTGTTCTGTTCGATCAGCGCTTTCTGCTCGTCGATGCCCTGCAGGTCGCGCAGGTCTATGCGGTGCACCTGCTGTATCGGCTCCAGTACGCCCTGTGCATTTTTTTTCCGCCAGCGGAATGCGATCGACGCCTTCCAGTCGACCGCCGGCAACGGCGCCGGCAGCAGATGCTCCAGTCGCGCCAGCAGGGATTCGGCGCGCAGCAGCAATTCGTTCAGCGCTGAGGCCGGCACCTTGTCCGGTGTCTGGCGTTTACTCATAAGTATATGATTTTATTGACTATTTTAGCTTCTGTAGTCGGCGTTGATGCTGACGTAATCATGCGACAGATCGCAGGTCCACACCACCGCTGCGGCTTTGCCGCGGTTCAGCACCACGCGCACGGTGATTTCCGCCTGCTTCATCACGCGCTGTCCGTCCGCCTCCTGGTAGCCGGCACTGCGTCCGCCATGTTCAGCGACCAGCACGTCATCAAGGAAAAGTTCTATGCCCTCCACGTCGAGATCGGCAATACCCGCATAACCGATCGCGGCGAGGATTCGACCGAGATTCGGATCCGAGGCAAAAAACGCGGTCTTGATCAGCGGTGAGTGCGCAATCGCCAGCGCGACCTTGCGGCATTCTTCTTCGCTGCGCCCGGCTTCGACTTTGACGGTGATGAATTTGGTGGCGCCCTCGCCGTCGCGAATGATCGCCTGTGCGAGCGTTGCCGCAACCTCGGTCACGGCATCGCGGAACGCCAGGTATTCGGCGCTCTTCGCATCGGAGATTTCGGGCATCGCCGCCTTGCCGGTCGCCATCAGCACGAAGCTGTCGTTGGTCGAGGTATCTCCATCAACCGTGATGCAGTTGAACGAACGCTGCGCGGCATGGGACACCGCGGCCCTGACCAGCGGCTGGCTGACCGCCGCATCGGTGGCGACAAAACCCAGCATGGTCGCCATGTTCGGATGAATCATGCCCGCGCCCTTGGCGATGCCGGTGACCGTAATCGTCGCGCCGCCGACCCTGAACTGCCGCGACACCGCCTTGGGCAGCGTATCCGTGGTCATGATCGCCTGTGCCGCATCGGCCCAGACATCCGGTTTCAGTGCGGCCAAACACTGCGGCAGGCCGGCGACGATGCGCTCCACCGGCAGCGGCTCCATGATGACGCCGGTCGAAAAAGGCAATACCTGTGAAGCAGAACAGCCGAGCAGTTGCGCCGCCTCGGCGCAGGTCTGCCGCGCACGCGCAAGACCTTCCTTGCCGGTGCCTGCATTGGCCACGCCGGTATTGACCACCAGCGCACGCACGCCCTGCTCCGGATCAACCATCGACAGATGCTGGCGGCACACCACCACCGGCGCAGCGCAAAAACGGTTCTGCGTAAATACCCCGGCCACGCGGGTGCCGGGATCCAGGCGGATCAGCAGCAGATCCCTGCGCCCGGCCTTGCGGATGCCGGCCTGCGTGACGCCCAGCGCCACGCCGGGCACCGGCAACAAGTCGCGCGGATCGGGCGGATTCAGGTTGACCGGCATGGCATCAGGCGAGCTTGCCGTGGCACTGCTTGTATTTTTTCCCGGAACCGCAGGGGCAGGGGTCATTGCGCCCGACCTTCTGCCCGCCACGCACAAACGGCTGCACCTTCTCGTCTTCGGCATCCGCATCCGCAATGCCGTCATCCATCGCGTCAGCGGCATTGTCGACCACCGCATCGGCGTGCTGGTACTGCACGTTGCTCAGCGCCTCGCGCTGTTCCTCGGCTGCGCGCAACTCTTCAGCACTGCGGATCTGCACGGTCATCAGCACGCGCGTGACGTCGGTCTTGATCATGTCCAGCAGCAGCGAAAACAGCTCAAATGCCTCGCGCTTGTATTCCTGCGTCGGATTCTTCTGTGCATAGCCGCGGAGGTGGATGCCCTGCCGCAACTGGTCCAGTGCCGCCAGATGTTCACGCCAGTGGCTGTCGAGGCTCTGCAGCATGATGGCGCGCTCATACTGGCGCATCGCCGCGGGCTCGACGGCGGCGGTCTTCGCAGCGTAATGCGCATCCGCCGCCTCGACGGCGCGCTGGCGCAGCACGCCTTCTTCGAGCTGCGGATCGCGCTCCAGCCACTGCCCCAGCGGCAATTCCAGCGTCAGCTCTCCGCGCAATACCGCCTCCAGGCCCTCAACATCCCACTGCTCTTCCAGGCTGCCGGGGGGAATATGCCGGGCAAAATGGCCGGCAATGACGTCGCCGCGCATCGCGGCAATCGACGCGGAAACATCGGTGCTGTCGAGCAGGTCGTTGCGCTGCTGGTAAATCACCTTGCGCTGGTCGTTGGCGACATCGTCATACTCCAGCAGGTGTTTGCGCATGTCGAAATTGCGCGCCTCGACCTTGCGTTGCGCATTTTCGATCGAACGCGTCACCCAGGGATGCTCAATCGCCTCGCCCTCGGGCATTTTCAGGCGGTTCATGATCGCGGCAACGCGATCCGAGGCAAAAATCCGCAACAACGAATCATCCAGCGCGAGGAAAAACCGGCTCGAGCCCGGATCACCCTGGCGGCCGGCGCGGCCGCGCAGCTGATTGTCGATGCGCCGCGACTCGTGGCGCTCGGTGCCTATGATGTGCAGCCCGCCGGACTTCACCACTTCATCGTGGCGCTTCTGCCATTGCTCGCGCAGCTCGGCCACCCGGCGCTCGCGCGCAGCCGGGTCCAGGCTTTCATCGGCGAGGACGCGGTTGATCTCGGGCTCCGGATTGCCGCCGAGCACGATGTCGGTGCCGCGGCCGGCCATGTTGGTGGCCAGCGTGACGATCTTCGGACTGCCGGCCTGCGCAATGATCTCGGCCTCGCGCGCGTGCTGTTTCGCATTCAACACGTTGTGCGACAGGCCTTCCTTGCTCAGGATGCCTGAAATGTATTCCGAATTTTCAATGGACGTCGTGCCCACCAGCACCGGCTGGCCGCGCTCGTGACAGCCGCGGATGTCGGCGATGATCGCGTTGTATTTTTCCGCCGAGGTGCGGAACACCTGGTCCATGCGGTCGTCACGCACCATCGGACGATGGGTCGGGATGATCACGGTCTCCAGTCCGTAAATCTGCTGGAACTCGTAGGCTTCGGTATCCGCCGTGCCGGTCATGCCCGAGAGTTTTCCGTACATGCGGAAATAGTTCTGGAAAGTGATCGTCGCCAGCGTCTGGTTCTCGCGCTGGATCTCGACACCCTCCTTGGCTTCAATCGCCTGGTGCAGCCCTTCGGACCAGCGGCGACCGGGCATCAGCCGTCCGGTGAATTCGTCGACGATGATGATTTCGTTGTTCTGCACCACATACTGCTGGTCGCGGTGAAACAGGCTGTGCGCGCGCAATGCGGCGTTCAGGTGATGCATCAGCCCGATGTTCGCCGCCTCGTAGAGGCTGCCGCCTTCGGGCAGCATGCCAGCCTGCGCCAGAAGGGTTTCCGCGTGTTCATGGCCTTCTTCCGACAACACGATCTGGTGGCCTTTTTCGTCGACCCAGTAGTCGCCCGGCCCCTTTTCTTCCTTCTGCCGCACCAGTTTCTGCGGGATCGCGTTCATCTGCAGATAAAGGTCGGTGGTGTCTTCCGCCTGCCCGGAGATGATCAGCGGCGTGCGCGCCTCATCGATCAGGATCGAGTCGACCTCGTCGACGATCGCAAACGCCAGCCCGCGCTGCACCTTTTCCGACAACTCGTAGACCATGTTGTCGCGCAGGTAGTCAAAGCCGAATTCGTTATTGGTGCCATAGGTGATGTCGGCACGGTAGGCTTCCTGCTTGCGGTCGTGCTCCATCTGCGACAGGTTGACGCCGACGCTCAGCCCGAGAAACCGGAAGATGCGCCCCATCCAGTCGGCATCGCGCTGCGCCAGGTAATCATTGACCGTGACCACATGCACGCCGGTGCCGGCAAGCGCATTCAGGTAGGCCGGCAAAGTCGCAACCAGGGTTTTGCCTTCGCCGGTGCGCATCTCGGCAATCTTGCCGTTGTGCAGGACGATGCCGCCAACCAGCTGCATGTCAAAGTGGCGCATGCCCAGCACGCGTTTGCCGGCCTCGCGCACCACGGCGAAAGCCTCGGGCAGCAGGGCGTCCAGGGCGGCACGCCGCCGCGAATCCAGCACCGCGGTCTGGCCGCTTTGTGCGCCGCCAGCCGGGGCTTCAGCCGCCACGGCCTTGGCAATGCGTTCACGGAATTCAGCAGTCTTGGCGCGCAGCGCTTCGTCGGTCAGCGCGGAAATCTGCGGCTCCAGCGCGTTGATCGCGCGCACGGTGCGCCGGTACTGCTTGAGCAGCCGTTCATTGCGGCTGCCGAACACTTTCTTCAATAAACCGGTAATCATGAACATCCCGAATAAAAAAGGGGTGGGATAATCCCACCCCCGCAATCCTTGTGCTCAGTTCCGCCGTTCAGCCGGGCAATTGCAGAAACTGCGCGGGGTTTTTTGCCGCCCCGCGCTGGCGCACTTCAAAATGCAGATGAGAGCCTGTTGCGCGACCGGTTCTGCCCACATCGGCGATCCGCGAGCCGCGCAATACGACATCGCCGACATTCACCAAACGCTTTGATGCATGGGCATAACGGGAGATCAGATCATTGCCGTGATCGATCTCGATCATATTACCATATTGGGGGTGCATATCTGAGTAGACCACGACGCCCGCCGCCGCCGCGTAAATCGGCGTTCCTTCCTCGGCCATGAAGTCTATGCCTTCGTGAAAAGCCCGCTGACCCGTGAACGGGTCGATGCGCCAGCCGTAGTTCGATGAATACCAGCCGCCCTCCACCGGCAGCTTGGTCGGCGTCAGCTTTTTCCGCGCGCTTTCGAGCGTGAACATCGATTCCAGCAGCCCCAGCTTGTCGCCGCGATCCTCAAGCTGCCGGGTCAGCAGGTCAACCTGGCGGCTGAAATCGCCCAGGGAAAGATTCTGGCTGGGCACCGAGGAAATCGCGCCGCCGCGTCCCGGCGCCTCGTTGAACATCAGGTCCTGCGGCTTGAAGCCGGCCAGCTTGGCGAGGCGTTCGCCCAGCGTATCCAGCCGCAGCAATTGTGCCTGCATCTGCCCCAGGCGAACCGCCATCGCATTCAGGTTATCCTGCAGATAAGACTGGTTTTTTTGCTGCTGCTGCTGGTGAATGGCAACCAGCATGTCCTTGACATAGGGAATATTCAGTTCAGTGGCAAAACGCAGGACGCCATAGTTGAGCGCGCCGGCAAGGGCAAACACCAGCATCAGCACCATCAGCATCGCGCCGGCGAGATGCGCCCAGCCCAGCGTGATGGTCCGTGCTTTTGGCAGCTTCTCCGAAACCAGAATAATATTCACGTTACACTCCCTTACCGCCATGCCCACCCGCAAACTCAGCGCCCTGATTATGGATACTGCGGGCTTGACGGCACTGAACCGGGCAACGCAGTGCATCGCAGCACTGCAACGGCTTTATTCGGTCTGCGCGCCCCCTGATATGGTCAACGTGAGCCGCGTGGTGAATCACCACAGCGGCATGCTGGTCATAGCGGCAGACAACGGAACAATCGCGGCCAAACTGCGGCAACTGGCACCGCGACTGCTTAAGAATATGCAAAAACAGGGAGCCGAGGTTACTGGAATCCGGGTGCAAGTTCAAGTTCGGCAAGCCCCCGGCAGGGCAGCTGGCGAATCCAAAAAAACGGACTTACCTGTTGATTTAATTGATAATTTTGAAAATCTCTCGAAGCGGGTCAAAGACCCGGCTTTGAGTGCCGCGCTGGCCCGCTTCGCGGCACGCCGACGCCGGGAGCGCTAGGCAAGCCGGGGAAAACCCGCCCTAGACCACCAGCAGCAGACGCTCGGCGACGTAAAACAGCATCACCAATGCGACAAATCCCAGCGTACCCAGGAAAATCCTCCAGGCAAAACGCAGATAGCGCCGATCACGGGTCACCGCATAGCCCGCCAGCGACAGCCCGATCGCGATCAGCGCAAGAATTCCAAAAAGGCGGATGATCAGCACCGGAAAATCCGGGTTTCAGCGGGCCGCAAGGAGGAACGCTTCGATTCAGGCCGCCTGCGGCTGCCAGGCCAGGAACGGCGGCGCATCCTCGGTGCGATCGAAGCTGGCGTATTCCCAGGCCTGGGGCTGTTCCAGCAAATGCCGCAGCAGGCGGTTATTCATGGCGTGTCCGGATTTATGCCCGCTGAACGCACCGATCAGCGGATGGCCGAGCAGATACAGGTCGCCAATCGCATCCAGGACCTTGTGCTTGACGAATTCATTGTCGTAACGCAGGCCATCGGTGTTGAGCACCCGGTATTCATCCATCACGATGGCGTTGTCGAGACTCCCCCCCAGGGCCAGCCCCTGGGAACGCATGCTTTCCACGTCCTGCATGAAACCGAAGGTGCGCGCCCGTGCCACTTCCTTGACGTAGGAAGTGGTGGCGAAATCCACGACGACCGTCTGCGCAGCGGGGTCAAACACCGGGTGCGCATAGTCGATGGCCAGTTCCAGCCGGAAACCGTTGTGGGGCTCAAAGCGCACCCACTTGTCGCCGTCACGGACCTCGACCGGTTTGAGGATGCGGATGAATTTCTTCGGCGCCTCCTGCTCCTCCACGCCTGCCGATTGCAGCAGGAATACGAACGGTCCGGCGCTGCCGTCCATGATCGGCACTTCGGGGGCAGTGACATCCACCCAGACATTGTCGACACCCAGACCGGCCAGGGCCGACATCAGATGCTCAACCGTGGAAACGCGCACGCCCTCTTTTTCCAGGCAGGACGACAGGCGTGTGTCACCCACCGCGTACGGATCCGCCTTGATCTCGACCGGCTGATCAAGATCAATGCGCCGGAACACGATGCCGGTATGCGGCTGCGCAGGGCGCAAGGTCAGATGGACCTTTTCGCCCGTATGCAGACCCACGCCGGTGGCGCGAATCACGTTTTTCAAGGTGCGTTGCTTGATCACGGTCCAGACATTGTCAGCTGTTTTTACCCGGTTTTCACCATTAACCGCCTCGGCACATCGGCAGTCACATGCCAGACGCATTTTACCATGTTGCCGCACTGCAACACAGGCGCCGGCTCCATCACCAAACCGGCGCATAAGCCGCACCCCGAAGCTTGTCTTTTGCGGGGCCTCCCGTACTGTTGCCGCTTCCCCTGCTCAGTCCGCCTGTTTGCGCAGAAACGCCGGAATATCGAGCATCTCCACACCGGACTGACGCATCGCTTCGACCGTGGCGTCGCGATTGCGCCGGCGAATCACCGCCGGCTGCTCCAGGGCGTTGTAATCAACCTCCATGCCCATGTTGTCGGTGCCGGTCTTCTGCGCCACCACGATCATCGGCTTGGCGGTCTGCCGTGCCAGCGGCTTGCCCAGTCCGGTGGCAACAATCGTTACCCGCAGACCGTCTTCCAGGCTGTCGTCGTAAACAGTGCCGACAATGACGGTTGCCGATTCCGCTGCGAACGCCTTGATGGTCTCCATCACGTCATACATTTCCTGCAGCTGGAACGTCGCCTTGCTGGCCGAAATGTTGACCAGCACGCCGCGTGCATCGGAAATGTTGATGTCTTCCAGCAGCGGGCAGGCCACGGCCTGTTCGGCGGCTTCACGCGCGCGACCGATGCCGGCCGCCTTTGCCGAACCCATCATCGCCATCCCCATCTCGCCCATCACCGTCCGCACGTCGGCAA
>CAZSIR010000086.1:0-12903 GCA_964606765.1 uncultured Bordetella sp.
GGCGGCACCTGGGGCATGGTGGTCGGCCATGTCGCGCCGGAAGCCTACGAGGGCGGACCGATTGCGCTGATCAAGGAAGGCGACTCCATCACCATTGATGCAATCAAACGCCTGATTCAGCTGAACGTCCCGGCAAAAGAAATTGCCGCGCGCAAAAAGAAATGGAAACAGCCGAAACCGCGTTACACCCGCGGCGCGCTGGCCAAGTTTGCGCGCCTGGTCTCCACCGCCAGCAAAGGCGCCGTGACAGACTGAAGCTCAGACACCACGTCCCGATAAAATATTGAATATAATCAAATACTTATATTGAATTTATTGTCTTGGACGAAGCCCCGCGGTACAGCGTGGCGCAATCCGCTTCAGCTACAATCAGAGCCTGTGCTGTCGCGATTTATCCTGTTTGATCCCGTTTGACTCTCAAGGAGCTTTCATGAAGTTTGTATTTGTTGCGCTGTTTACGCTCGGCATCTTCGCCGGCGGCAATGCCCTGGCTTCGGAAAAACTCGCCCAGTCCAGCGGCTGCATGACCTGCCACTCCATCGACCGCAAGATTGTCGGTCCCGGCTACAAGGAAATCGCCGCCAAGTACCGCAACGACAAGGGTGCTGAAGCCAATCTGGTGAAAAAAGTAAAGGCCGGGGGTTCCGGTGTCTGGGGACCGACGCCGATGCCGCCCAATGCGCATGTCAAAGAAGAAGACATCAAGGCCATCGTGTCCTGGATACTGACGCTCAAATAAAGCGGTGTATCCCCGCCCCAAAAGCCGGCTGATGCCGGCTTTTTTGTTGCCCTGTTTCAAGGCGCTGAAATTGACTTTACGCAGCCCCCCCCGGATAATCGATAAATCTCTTTCAGGAACAACGAGTTAAATACGAATTTCATCATCCGTGCCCGGATTTACCGTCAACCCCTTTGATTACACTGGAGCCATCATGCACATGCTCAGTTTGCGCAAGCTCACCACGGCACTGATTGCCGCCTCTTTACTGGCAGCCTGCGGCAAGGAAGAACCGCCGCCCGCGCCCAAGGCCGAGGCGCCGAAAGCGCCGGAAATCATGGTGGTGAAAATCGGTTCGGCATCACCGCTGACCGGACCGCAGGCACACATCGGCATCGACATCCGCAACGGCGTGCAGCTGGCGGTGGAAGACCTCAATGCCGCTGGCGTTGAAATCGGCGGCAAAAAAGTAAAACTGGAACTGGTCTCGGAAGACGACGAAGCCAATCCGACCAAAGCCACCACCGTTGCACAAAAACTGGTCGACGCCAAAGTCGCCGCAGTCGTCGGTCATTTCAATTCGGGCGCATCGATCCCGGCCTCCAAGGTCTATGCCGACGGCGGCGTACCGCAGATTTCACCGTCTTCCACCAATCCCGATTACACGCTGAAAGGCTTCAAGACCACGTTCCGCGTGGTGGCGCATGACGGGCAGCAGGGCCCTACGCTGGGCCGTTATGCCATCAACAGCCTGAAGGCGAAAAACATTGCCGTCATCGATGACAGCACCGCCTACGGCCAGGGCCTCGCCGACAATTTTGAAGCAACCGTCAAAACCATGGGCGCGAAGATTGCCGCCCGTGAACACACCACCGACAAGGACACCGATTTCAAGGCAATCCTGACCAAGATCAAGGGCAAGAAACCCGACCTCATCATGTTCGGCGGCATCGACCCGCAGGCCGGACCCATGATCAAGCAGATGAAGGAGCTCGGCATCAAGGCCCATTTCATCGGCGGTGACGGCATGCAGACGCCGAACTTCATCAAGCTCGCCGGTGATGCCTCCGAAGGCGCGATTGCTTCCAATCCCGGCTTGCCCAAGGACCAGATGCCCGGCGGCAAGGCTTTCCTTGAAAAATACAAGGCCAAGTTCAACCAGGAAGTCGAACTGTTTGCGCCGATGGGTTATGACGCGGTCTATGTTTTTGTCGAGGCCATGAAACGCGCCGGCTCTGCTGATCCGGCCAAATTCCTGCCCGAAATCAGCAAGACCGATTACCAGGGCGTCATAGGCCCGATCGCTTTTGACGAAAAGGGCGACCTGAAAAATGGTCCGATCACGATTTACGTGGTCAAAGGCGGCGCATGGCAACCGCTGGAAATCGTCAAGCCTGACGCAGCAGCAGCGGCCCCCGCGGCAGAAAAGAAATAATCCGTAAAGACCGGCGCAACGGCACCCTCCAGGGTGCCGTTGCCGTCTTTGGGTCCGTAAACCATGGAAATCTTCGCGCAGCAAATCGTCAACGGCCTGGTGCTGGGCAGCATCTATGCCCTTGTTGCACTGGGCTACACCATGGTCTACGGCATCCTCGGCCTGATCAATTTCGCCCATGGCGACATCACCATGATCGGCGCGCTGATTTCCCTGACCGTGATCCAGCTGCTGGCCGCCGCCGGTGTGCCGGCGCCCTTGATCCTGGTGCTGGCGGGCGGCAGCGCGATGCTGGTCTGCGCCCTGCTCGGCTTGTCGATTGAACGCGTGGCCTACCGGCCGCTGCGCCTGGCGCCACGGCTGGCGCCGCTGATCACCGCGATCGGCGTCTCGATACTGCTGCAATATTCCGCCGCGCTGATCTGGGGCAAGCAGTACAGCGCCCTGCCCGAGATCATGGAGCCCGCGCAATTCACGCTTTTGGGCGCGCAGCTGACCAGCCTGCAGGCCGCCATATTCCTGCTGGCCTGCGCAATCATGGCCGGGCTGCTGTGGTTCATCAAAGCCAGCCGCATGGGCCGCGCGATGCGCGCCACCGAACAGAACCCCGATGTGGCCGGGCTGATGGGAGTCAACACCAACACCGTGATCGCCTTCACCTTCGTACTCGGTTCCGCCATCGGCGCCATCGCCGGACTGATGGTCGTGCTGTATTACGGCATCGGTCATTACTTCATGGGCTTCATGCTCGGCCTGAAGGCCTTCACCGCCGCGGTGCTCGGCGGCATCGGCAATGTCGGCGGCGCAGTGCTGGGCGGACTGCTGCTGGGCGTCATCGAAAGCCTGGCCTCGGGTTATATCGGCGACCTCACCGGCGGCGTGCTGGGCAGCAATTACCGTGACATTTTTGCCTTCCTGGTGCTGGTATTGGTGCTGGTGCTGCGCCCTGCCGGCCTGCTCGGCCATCAGGGCGGGGACCGCGTATGAGACCCGGACGCACAGGACTGCGCTGGGCCGCATGGACCGCGGTGGCATTTCTGCTGCTCGCAGCCCCGTTCCTGATCGAAGCCCTGTTCGGCCGCTCCTGGGTGCGCATCACCGACGTCGCACTGCTGTTCATCATGCTCGCACTGGGTCTCAACATCGTGGTCGGATTCGCCGGACTGCTTGATCTGGGTTACATCGCGTTTTTTGCCGTCGGCGCCTACTGTTATGCACTGCTTGCTTCGCCGCAGCTGGCGATACACTGGCCGTTCCTGGTCCTGCTGCCGCTGGGCGCGATGATGGCCGCCGTTTTCGGCATCCTGCTCGGCGCCCCGACGCTGCGGCTGCGCGGCGACTACCTGGCCATCGTCACCCTCGGCTTCGGCGAAATCATCCGCGTGCTGCTGAACAACCTGAACCGTCCGTTCAACCTCACCAACGGACCGCAGGGCATCACGCTGATCGATCCGCTGCAGATCGGCGGCTTTTCACTGGCACAGAGCCACAGCTTTGCCGGCCTGACCTTCACCGCACTGCACAGTTATTACTTCATATTTCTCGCCTGCGCCGTGCTGTCGATCCTTATTTCGCTGCGCCTGGAAGACTCGCGCATCGGCCGCGCCTGGGTCGCCATCCGCGAAGATGAACTCGCCGCTGCGTCCATGGGCATCAACACCCGCAACATGAAACTGCTGGCGTTTGCGATGGGCGCGACTTTTGGCGGCGTCGCGGGCGGCCTGTTTGCCTCATTCCAGGGATTCATCAGCCCCGAGAGTTTTCACCTGCTCGATTCGATCATGGTGCTGTGCATGGTTGTGCTCGGCGGCATGGGGAATGTCGCCGGCGTGGTGCTCGGTGCCGTGCTCCTGACCGTGCTTCCCGAGGCCCTGCGCTACATCGGCCCGCTGCAGCAACGCTGGTTCGGCGAGGTCTTCATCGATCCCTCGGACCTGCGCATGCTGCTGTTCGGCCTGGCGCTGGTGCTGATGATGCTGTTCCGGCCGGCCGGCATCCTGCCGGCGCGGCGGCGCGCGGCGGAGAACCTTCATGCCGGCGGCTGAGCCTCCCCTGCTCGCCGCCACCGGCATCAGCAAACATTTCGGCGGCCTGGCTGCGCTGACCGGGGTATCGCTCAGCGTGCGCCGCGGCGAGATTTTCGGACTGATCGGTCCCAATGGCGCCGGCAAGACCACGCTGTTCAACATCCTGACCGGGATTTACGCCGCTGACAGCGGAGCGCTGGCATTTGACGGGACGGACATCATTGACTGCAAGCCGCATCAGGTGGCACAGCACGGCATCGCGCGCACCTTCCAGAACATCCGCCTCTTTGGCGGCATGACGGCACTTGAAAACGTGATGGTCGGCCGGCATCTGCGCACCCATGCCGGCGTGCTCGGCGCGGTGTTGCGCACGCGCGCTGCTGCAGCGGAAGAAAGCACCATCTTGCGCCATGCCCGTGATTTGCTGGCTTATTGCGGCCTCGGCACGCGCAGCAGCGCCCTGGCGCGGGATTTGCCCTACGGCGACCAGCGCCGTCTCGAAATCGCGCGCGCGCTGGCGACTGAACCAAAACTGCTGGCGCTGGATGAACCGGCAGCCGGCATGAACGCCACCGAGACCGTCACCCTGCAGAAGCTTCTCGAACGCATTGTCAGCGACGGCATCACCCTGCTGCTGATCGAGCATGACATGAAGCTGGTGATGGGACTGTCGCACCGGGTCGCCGTGCTTGATTACGGTGAGAAAATCGCCGAGGGCGAGCCTGCCGAGGTGCAGCGCGACCCCAAAGTCATCGCCGCCTATCTTGGCGGCGCCATCGCCTGAGGCGCGCCGGACATGCTCAGCGTACAGGGACTGGAAGTGGCCTATGGCGGCATCAAGGCGGTCCGCGGCATCGATCTGAAGGTCGACCGCGGCGAACTGGTGGCCTTGATCGGCGCCAATGGCGCCGGCAAGAGCAGCACGCTGAAGGCGCTCTCCGGCCTGATCCGGCCGCATGCCGGCCGCATTGACTACGCAGGAACCGAGATTACCGGCAAACCGGCGTATCATCTGGTGCGATGCGGTCTTGCCCTGGTGCCCGAGGGGCGCGGCGTGTTTCCGCGGCTGACCGTCGCGGAAAACCTGGCGATGGGCGCCTACATTCATGCCGATAAAGCGTCTGTTGCGCGGGATTTTGAACGTTCTTACACATTGTTTCCCCGGCTGGCTGAACGTCGCGCGCAGCCGGCAGGCACCCTGTCCGGCGGTGAACAGCAGATGCTGGCCATGGCGCGGGCACTGATGTGCCGGCCGAAAATGCTGCTGCTCGACGAGCCCAGCATGGGTCTGGCGCCATTGATGGTGCAGAAAATTTTTGAAACCGTGCGCGCAGTCGCCGCGGAGGGTGTGACGATGCTGCTGGTTGAACAAAATGCGAAGCTGGCCCTGGAAACCTGCAATCGCGGTTATGTCATGGAAAGCGGCACCATCGTAATGGCCGACACGGCGGAAAATCTGCTGGCCAGCCCACAAGTAAGGCAGGCCTATCTTGGAGAGTAAGCTCGAAAGCAGGCTCAAAAGTTCACCGGCGGTTGCGGCGCTGGCGAAGGCGCGCGGCATCGTGATGTCACGCCAGGCGCGGGTGCCGCTGATCGCACTGACCGCCGCTGCGCTGGTTGCACTGCTGGGATTTCTTTACCTGAAAAGCCAGGGCGTCGATTACCGGCTGCAGAACGAAATTCTCGGACAGCTGCGTGAACTTCGCGAAATCGACGCGCGCTGGGATCTGGAAGTGCTGCGCGGACGGGTCGAGGGGGCTACAGGCAAGCTGCGCCCGGTCGACAGCCGCGGCGACCGCGCGCCCGAACTGCTGAAGCGGCTGCAACAGGCGGCGAACGGGGCCGACAGCGCGGTGCTGGCGCGCAATCTCCCCGCACTGGTGCAGGCCTACAGCCAGAAAATCGATCTGATCACGCGTTACCGCGCGGCCAGCACCACGGTGACCCAGTCGCTGGGACGCATGGTCGAATTCGACACGGAAATTGCCGGGCTGGTCCGGGGCGCATGGCCCGGCTTCGCACAGCGTGACCGCCTGATCGCGGTGGAAAGCACCGCCGCGCTGCTCTTCGCGCAGGTCATGCGTTATGCCACCGATCCGGGC
The DNA here is from genome assembly GCA_964606765.1 of uncultured Bordetella sp. GTDB lineage: Bacteria > Pseudomonadota > Gammaproteobacteria > Burkholderiales > SG8-41. The sequence goes on from CAZSIR010000086.1 coordinate 6,283, forward strand.
GAGGCGCAGCGCAGGAACGTCGAGGTATTCGCCGCCGACCTGCGCAAGGCCGGCAGCGGCGTTCCCCAGGCGCTGCAGGAAGGCCTCGGCCGCCTCGACACCACGGTGGAACAGATACTTGGCGCCAAACCGGTGGAAGATGAACTGTTCCGCAAAATCGCGATTTCATCGGCGGGTCCGCGCATCGACAGCCTGACCGACGCCTACAGCCTGGAAAGCGCGGATGTGCAGGCGGACGGCGAGCGTTATCGCATTTACCTGATTGCCTATGCCGGCGCATTGCTGATCCTGATCGGCTGGCTGCTGTCGAAACTGGCGATGAGTTACCGCCTGCTCAATGAAGCAAACCGCGTGCTCGAATCGCGCGTCGAGGAACGCACCCGGGAATTGTCCGATGCGCTGCAGCAGTTGAAGGAATCCGAATCGCAGCTGATCCAGACTGAAAAAATGTCTTCCCTGGGCCAGATGGTTGCCGGCATTGCCCACGAAATCAACACCCCGCTGGCCTACGTCAAGAACAGCCTGGGCTCGGTCGCCGGCAAGTTGCCCGACGTCAAGCAGCTGATTGTCGAGACCAACAAGCTGCTGCGGCTGATGGAGGACGGCAGCCCCGATCCGGCGCGGCTGCAGGCCAAATATGCATCCGTACGGGGCCTGATCCACCATTTCGCCGAGCAGCAGGCGCTGGCCGAACTTGGCCAGCTTGCCAACGACGGGCTCTACGGCATCGAGCAGATTTCCGAGATCGTGCTGAATCTGAAAAATTTCAGCCGCCTCGACCGCAGCAAGGTTTCGAGCTTCAACCTCAACGAGGGCCTCGACAGCGCCCTGATCCTCGCCAAACACGAACTCAAGCACCTGTCGGTGAAAAAGCAGTTTGGCGACATCCCGGCGATTACATGCTCCCCGTCCCAGTTGAACCAGGTGTTCCTCAACCTGATCAACAACGCCGCGCAGGCCATCGAATCCGGCTCCGGTGAAATCACGCTGCTCACGCGGATGGAGGGTGCGGATCACGTTGCAGTCGAAATCGCCGACAACGGCAAGGGCATTCCGCCGGAAATCATGTCCAAGATTTTTGATCCGTTTTTCACCACCAAGGCCGTGGGCAAGGGCACCGGTCTCGGCCTGTCGATTTCCTACAAAATCATCGAGCAACACGGTGGTAGCATCAACGTCGATTCCACTGTGGGCATCGGCACCCGTTTCACCATCGTGCTGCCGCTGTCGCCCCCGGAAACCGCTGAATTGAACAATCCGTCATGACCACCGCTTTTCCCAAAAACATCGGCAAATACGAGGTGCAGGGCATCCTCGGCCGCGGCGGCATGGGTGTCGTCTACAAGGCCTTTGACCCGGCCATCCATCGCCAGGTCGCGATCAAGACCATCACCAAGTCGGCGATGGATCCCTCCGAACTGCAGTACGCCATCGCACGTTTCCGCCACGAAGCGCAGGCCGTCGGCCGACTGACCCACCCGCGCATCGCCGCCATCTTCGATTATGGCGAGGACGAGGACATCGCCTATATCGTGATGGAGCTGGTCAACGGCAAGTCCCTGTACGAGCATCTGCAGAACAAGGCCAAATTTGATCTGGCTGAAATCGGCGAAATTGTCCGCCAGCTGCTCGACGGCCTGGGTTATGCCCATGCCCAGGGCGTGGTGCACCGCGACGTCAAGCCCTCCAACATCCTGATCAACGACGATGGCCGCATCAAGATCAGCGATTTCGGCATCGCCCATCTCGATTCCTCATCGCTGACCCAGGTCGGCGAGATCATGGGTTCGCCGGGATACATGTCCCCCGAGCAGTTCACCGGCGACGAACCCGATGCGCGCACGGATATTTATGCCGCGGGGGTCATCGCCTATGAGTTGCTGGCCGGACGCAAGCCATTTACCGGCAGCAATGTGGAGATCATGCGCCAGGTCATCGGCGAGCGACCGGTCAATCCTTCGGATTTCAACCCGAAAATTTCGGTGCAGCTGGACTGGGCCACGCACAAGGCGCTGGCCAAGAAGCGTGAAGACCGTTTCCAGACCGCGCGCGAGTTTGCGCTGGCTTTTGTGCAGGGCGTCGCCGCCAGCCTGCGCGCAGGCAAGACCGCCGAGCCGGAGGAACCCGCTGAAGTGCCGACGCAGCGTCTGGACCCGAAGCTGGTCTCCGCCGCAAGAATGATTGCCGGCATGCAGGCCGCCAAGGCGGCGCCTTCCGCAGCAGCCGCAGCGCCGGTTGCGCCGGCATCAAGCCCGGTCCCGTCCGCATTTGATACCGGCGGCAAGAAAGCCAAGCTGCTGTTTGTCGATGATGAAGAACGCATCCTCAATGCGCTGCGCTCGGTGTTCCGCAACCAGTACAACGTGTTCACCGCCAGCAGCGGCCCCGAGGCGATGGAATTCCTGAAGCGCTTCCGCCCGCACGTGGTGATCAGCGACCAGCGCATGCCGGAAATGACCGGCGTCGAATTTCTGCGCCAGGTCAAGGATTTCGCGCCGCAAACCGTGCGCATGCTGCTCACCGGCTATTCGGACCTCGCCGCCATCGTCGGTTCGATCAACGATGGCGAAGTATTCCGCTTCATCAGCAAACCCTGGGACAACGCGGAAATCCAGAAAACGGTCGCCGAAGCCGCGGCCATCGCGCTGGAGCTCGCCGACATGTCCACTGCACCGGTCATCGTTCCGGACAAACTGGGCAGCGGCATCCTGGTGCTGAATCCGGACCAGAGCGTATTCCGCGCCGTCAACGAGCTGATGGGCAGCGTCTGTCCGGTGCTGCACGCGCCGGACATGGACCGCGGACTGGCCCTGCTCGCGGAGAAGGAAATCGCCGTGATCATCGCCGACATTCGCAGCGGCGACCAGACCGCGCTCGCCGCATTCAAGCTGCTGAAACAGGATCATCCGGAAATTCTCGCCATCCTGACCACCGACGCCTCGGATTCGGAACTGGTGATCGACCTGATCAACCAGGCCCAGGTGTTCCGTTTCCTCACCAAACCGCTGAACCTGAAACTGCTGCAGCAGCATGTACACGCCGCACTGGCGCGTTATCAGTCGTTCCGGAAATCCCCGGCGCTGCTGAAACAGCACCGGGTCGCGGCGGCCAAATCGACGGACGCCTCGGTGCTGGGCGCCTTGCGGGATCGGATACTGTCGGTCAAATCCTGGTTCGGCCGCGGCTGAAGCCGGCCGCAGCCGCCGTTCAGATCCAGTCCTTGGCGACCAGAAAGTCGGTATAAAGCCGCGCCTCCGGCGTGCCAGGCTGCGGCTGCCAGTCATAGCGCCAGTGCACCACCGGCGGCAGCGACATCAGGATCGATTCGGTGCGCCCGCCGGACTGCAGTCCGAACAGGGTGCCGCGGTCATGCACCAGGTTGAACTCGACATAACGTCCGCGGCGGTAAGACTGGAAATCGCGCTCGCGCTCCCCATAGGGCAGTTCACGCCGCCGCTCGACAATCGGTGCATAGGCGGGCAGGAAATGGTCACCGACGCTGCGCATCAGCGCAAATGCGGTTTCGAAATCCGGCTCGGCCAAGTCATCAAAAAAAATGCCGCCGATGCCGCGCGCTTCGTTGCGGTGTTTGAGGAAAAAATAACGGTCACAAGCCTGTTTGAAGCGCGGATGAAGCTCTGCACCGAAGGGTGTCAGCGCATCACGGCAGCTGCGGTGGAAATGGATCACATCCTCTTCAAATCCATAGTACGGCGTCAGGTCCATGCCGCCACCGAACCACCACACCGGCACGGCCCCTGCTTTTTCGGCGACAAAACAACGCACGTTGAGGTGCACTGTCGGCACGTAGGGATTGCGCGGATGCAGTACCAGCGACACGCCCATGGCCTGGAAGGAACGTCCGGCCAGTTCCGGCCGGGCAGCGGAGGCTGATGGCGGCAGATTGTCGCCGGACACGTGGGAAAAGCCGACGCCGCCGCGTTCAAACAGCGCGCCGTCTTCAATCAGGCGGGTGATGCCGCCGCCGCCCTGCGGCCGCTGCCATTCATCGCGCAGGAAGCTGCCGCCGTCCAGCGCGGCAAGCCGGTCCACGATGGTCTGCTGCAGACTGGTCAGGTAATGTTTGACTGCGGCGATGTCCATCACTGTGCCCTGTGGCTGCGCCAGCCGCGCGTAGCGTTATTTACTTGCGCCCTGCGGCGATTGCATGATGGCCGATGTCGCGCCGGCACTGCATGCCGTCGAAACGGATCAGATCGACGATTTCGTAGGCGCGGCGCTGCGCGGTGCGGGTATTGTGTCCGAGCGCAGTGACGCACAACACGCGGCCGCCGCTGGTCACGACATCTTTGCTGTCCTTGCCTGCCAGCGTAGTACCGGCATGGAACACATGGTAGTCCTCGCCCGCCGCAGGGAGGCCGCTGATCACATCGCCCTTGCGCGGATCCTCGGGATAATTGGCTGCAGCCAGCACCACGCCCAGCGCCACCCGCGGATCCCATTCCGCCTGCACGGTGTCGAGTCTGGCGTCGATCGCCGCTTCGAGCAGCGGCACCAGGTCGCTTTTCAGGCGCAGCATGATCGGCTGTGTTTCCGGGTCGCCCATGCGGCAGTTGAATTCCAGCACCTTCAGCGTGCCGCCGGCGCCGATCATCAGACCGGCATATAAAAATCCGCTGTACGGGATGCCGTCGGCAATCATGCCGTTCAATGTCGGCTGGATCACTTCGCGCATCACCCGCGCGTGGATTTCCGGCGTCACCACCGGCGCCGGCGAATACGCGCCCATGCCGCCGGTGTTGGGACCCTGGTCGCCGTCCTGCAAACGCTTGTGGTCCTGGCTGCTGGCCAGCGCCAGCGCATTGCGGCCGTCGGCCAGCACGATGAAGCTCGCTTCCTCGCCGTCGAGAAATTCCTCGATCACCACGCGCGCGCCGGCGGAACCCATCTTGTTGCCGACCAGCATCATGTCGATGGCGGCATGCGCTTCAACCGCATTCATCGCCACCACCACGCCCTTGCCTGCAGCCAGACCGTCCGCCTTGATCACGATCGGCGCGCCTTCGCGGTCAACGTAGGCATGCGCCTGGGCGGCATCGGTGAAGGTGGCATGTTTTGCCGTCGGTATGCGATGCCGCACCATGAAGCTCTTGGCAAAATCCTTGGAGCTTTCGAGCTGCGCGGCTTTTTGCGTCGGGCCGAAAATGCGCCGTCCCGCAGCGCGCACGGCATCCACCACGCCCGCTGCGAGCGGCGCCTCGGGCCCGACCACCGTCAGCGCGATATCATTTTTATCAATAAAATCAAGTATTTGCTGGTTACCGGTCGCGGCAATATTCTGCAAACCGTCTTCACGCGCTGTGCCGGCATTGCCCGGCGCCACGAACACTTTCTGCACCAATGGCGACTGCGTGAGTTTCCAGGCCAGCGCATGCTCGCGGCCGCCGCCGCCGATGACGAGAATTTTCATGGGATCAGTTAATGGCGGAAATGACGGACGCCGGTGAACACCATGGCAATACCGTGCTCGTCGGCGGCCGCGATCACCTCGTCGTCGCGCAGGCTGCCGCCCGGCTGTATGACCGCCGTCGCACCCGCCTTGACTACCACGTCCACGCCATCGCGAAACGGGAAAAACGCGTCGGAAGCCACCACGGAACCCTGCAGTGTCAAACCGGCGTTTTCCGCCTTGATGGACGCGATCCGGGCCGAATCGATCCGGCTCATCTGCCCGGCGCCCACGCCCAGCGTTTTGCCGTCGCTGCAGAACACGATCGCGTTTGATTTGACGAATTTCGCCACGCGCCATGCAAACATCAAATCCGTGATCTGCCCTGTCGTCGGCTGTTTGCGGGAAACCACTTTCAGTTCGCTTGCGGAAACTTCCCGGTTGTCCGCGGACTGGATCAGCAGGCCAGAACCGATGCGCTTGGTGTCATGCGCGTTGCGCCCGCGCTCCCAGCTGTTTTTGCCGTCCTGCCTGACGCCGTCCATTGATATCTCCAGCACCCGCACGTTGGGTTTGGGCGCCAGGGCCCCGAGCGCTTCCGCCGCATAACCCGGCGCAATCAGGACTTCAACAAACTGCCTGCCGACGGCCTCTGCGGCTTTCCGGTCCAGCGGGCGGTTGAAGGCGATGATGCCGCCGAAAGCGGAAGTCGGATCGGTCGAGAATGCTTTTGCGTAGGCTTCCGCGCAGTCCGCGCCGACGGCAACTCCACAGGGGTTGGCGTGCTTGACGATGACGCAGGCCGGCACATCAAAGCTCTTGACGCATTCCCATGCCGCATCGGCATCCGCAAGATTGTTGTACGACAGCTCCTTGCCCTGCAACTGCTTCGCGGTGACCAGCGAACCCGGCGCCGGGTAAAGATCGCGGTACAGAGCGGCCCGCTGGTGCGGATTCTCCCCGTACCGCAGGTCCTGGATTTTCACGAAGCGGCCGTTGGCCTGCGCCGGAAACTCGCTGCGCGTGCCGTCGCCCTGCAGGGACGACAGGTAATCGCTGATCGCGCCGTCGTAATTCGATATGCGGTTGAACGCGGCAACCGACAATGCGAACCGCGTGCTGTCGGACAGCGCGCCCCCGGTGCGCCGGAGCTCGTCCAGCACCATGTCGTATTGCGACGGGTCGGTCACCACGCCGACACCGCGCCAGTT
>CAZSIR010000087.1:0-12693 GCA_964606765.1 uncultured Bordetella sp.
CCGCCTACGCGCCGACCTGGGGCGGCACCACCAAGGCCATCAGCCGCGAAATCAGGATCAGGACGCCATGAATCAACCCTTGAACAAAAAACGCAGCGGCCCGCTCGCCGGCATCCGCGTGCTCGACCTGAGCCGCATCCTCGCCGGCCCCTGGTGCGGACAGCTGCTGGCGGACCTCGGCGCCGATGTGATCAAGGTCGAGCGCCCCGGCAAGGGTGACGACACCCGCGGCTGGGGACCGCCCTTCCTGAAAGACCGCGACGGCAATGACACCGGCGAATCGGCCTATTACCTCTGCGCCAACCGCGGCAAGCAATCGATCACGCTGGACATCGCCAAAGCCGAAGGCCAGGCCCTGGCGCGCGAGCTGGCGCAGCAGGCCGACATCCTGCTGGAGAATTACAAGGTCGGCGACCTGAAACGTTACGGCCTCGATTACGCCACGCTGTCGGCGCTGAACCCGCGGCTGATCTATTGCTCGATCACCGGCTTCGGCCAGGACGGCCCCTTCAAGGACCGCGCCGGTTACGATTTCATGGTGCAGGGCATGGGCGGCCTGATGAGCATCACCGGGGAACGTGACGACCTGCCCGGCGGCGGACCGCAGAAAGCCGGTGTCGCGATTGCCGACCTGATGACCGGCATGTATTCCGGCGTTGCGATCCTCGCCGCACTGCAGGAACGCCATGCCAGCGGCCGCGGCCAGTACATCGACATGGCGCTGCTCGATACGCAGGTCGCCTGGCTCGCCAACCAGAACAGCAACTACCTGATCGGCGGCCAGATTCCCGGACGCATGGGCAACGCGCATCCCAATGTCGTCCCGTACCAGACGTTTCCGACGCAGGACGGCGACGTGATCCTTGCCGTCGGCAATGACGCGCAGTTCAAACGGTTTTGCGCAGCCGCGGGCATCGCGGAAACCGGCGATGATCCGCGCTTTGCCAGCAACGCGCTGCGCATCGCCAACCGCGACGCCTGCATCGCGGCGATCGCACCGGCAATGAAACGCAAAACCACCGCCGAATGGATTGCCGTTCTGGAGCCGCTGGGCGTGCCCTGCGGTCCGATCCACCGCCTCAACGACGTATTCGCAAATCCGCAGGTCAAACACCGCCGCATGCAGGTTGATGTGCCCCACCCGCTGGCGGACAGCGTGCCGCTGGTGGCGAATCCGATCAAATATTCACGCACGCCGCTGGATTACAGCGTGCCGCCGCCGCTGCTCGGCGAACACACCGGCGCCGTGTTGCGCGGGCTGCTGGGAAAAAGTGAAGCCGAGATTGCCGCGCTGAAAAAAGCCGGCGTAATCTGAATAATCAGGACCTGCCCGAAAACTTGCCCGAAAAAAACGCCGGGCAGCACCATTCAGGCCAGGCCGGACAGCGCCGACTCGTAGGACAGCGCCGCATCCTCCGGTTTGTCGACGCTGAAGTTCATATCGCGCACCAGTCCGTCCTTCAGGCCGTAGACCCAGCCATGCACCTGCAGCGCCTGACCACGTTCCCAGGCATCGCGTACGATGGTGGTCTGGCAGACGTTGACGGCCTGCTCGATGACATTCAGCTCGCACAGGTGGTCGGCGCGGCGGACGTCATCTTTCAGCGCCAGCAGCCGCGACTCGTGTTTCTGCCGCACGTCCTGCACATGGCGCAGCCAGTTGTCGGCGAGGCCGATGCGGTCGCCGCGCAGCGCGGCGTTGACGCCGCCGCAGCCGTAGTGGCCGACGACGATGATGTGTTTCACTTTCAGCACGTCGACCGCGAACTGGATCACCGACAGGCAATTGAGATCGGTATGGGTCACGACATTGGCGACATTGCGGTGCACGAAGACCTCGCCCGGCAGCAGGTCGATGATCTCGTTGGCGGGCACCCGGCTGTCGGAGCAGCCTATCCACAGGTATTCCGGCGACTGCTGCTGCGCGAGTTTGCGGAAAAACTCCGGATTCTGGCGACGGATGCGCTCGGACCAGGCACGGTTGTTGTCAAACAGCTGTTGCAGTTTTTTCATGCGGAAAATGGAAGTCCGGCGATTGTTTCAGGAACCAGCGAGGCATTTTCCCATACCCCGCTTGCCGCTGTAACCGCGGTTCAATCCACCCGCGCGCCGGACTCCTTGACGACTTTCGCCCATTTCGTGTACTCGGCGCGCAGATAACGGCCGAATTCCGCGGGCGAATTGCCGACCACGTCAAAAGCCTCCACCGCCAGCCGCTGCTGCACATCCGGCAGGGCCAGCGCCGCAACCGTGTCGGCGTTGATCTTGCGCACGATGGCCGGCGGCGTACCTTTCGGCGCGAGGAGGCCGTACATGTTGTCGACCTCGAAACCGGGATAACTCTCGGCGACCGTCGGCACGTTCGGCAGCACGGTCAGGCGCTTCAGGCTGGTCACCGCGATCGGCACCAGCTTGCCGGACTTGGACAGCGAGATCACCGGCGGCACCGCGGTAAAACCGAGCTTCACTTCACCGCCGAGCAGCGCAGTCATCGCCGGCCCCGCGCCCTTGTACGGGACCTGCTGCAGATTGGCCTTGGTGATGGTATGGAACAGGGCCGCGGCGAGATGGCCCGCGGTGCCGATGCCCGGCGAGGCATAGGGTATGGGACCGGCCTTGGACAGGCTCACCAGATCCTGCATCGACTTCACCATGTACGAGGGATGCCGCGACACGATGGTCGCCGAGGTGCCGGTCAGCGTCACCGGATCGAAATCCTTGAACGGGTCATAACCGGTGCTGCGGTACAGGCTGGGATTGCAGATGAACACCGAAGTGGTCAGCAACAGCGTATAGCCGTCTGCCGGCGACTGCGCAGCCAGCGCGGTGCCGATGTTGCCGCCGGCGCCGCCGCGGTTGTCGATGACCACCGGCTGTCTCCAGGTTTCCGACAGTTTCTGCCCGAGCTGGCGCGCGACAAAATCCGCCGGGCCGCCGGCTGCGAAGGAAACAATGACACGCACCGGTCGGGCCGGATAATCCTGCGCGGCCTGCACCGCAGGCATGGCCGACAACAGCGCTGCAACAGCGATACCCCATTGCGACTTCATGTCATTCCCCTCCCGGTTGGTGATGCATGATGCGGGCGCCCGTGAATCGGGCGCTTGTTATTCAGACGCGTATCTCAGGAACGTATATCCGCGGTGATTTCCCGCATTTTGGCATACAAGGCGTTCTGCGCCTCAAACCCGATCCCGGGACGATCGGGAAGTTTCAGCCAGCCATCCTCCACCTTCGCATCGTCGGCAAAGCCGGCAAACAGGCCGAAGACGCCGGGATAGGCCTCGCAGCCGCCGAGGCCGAAGCCGCCGACGATGTGCAGCGTCATCTGGTTGCCGCCGTGCGGGAACACCGATTGCGGCGACCAGCCATGTTTGCGCAGCATGTCCAGGGTTTTCGCGAACTGGGCGATGCCGTAGGACTGCGGCACGTCGGTCTGGATGATGTCGCGGTCGGCGCGCAGGCCGCCGAAGGTGATCAGGTTGCGCACGTCCTGCGTCGAGAACAGGTTTTCGCCGGTACCGATCGGGGCAGCGTAAATGGCCGCGACTTCGGACAGCAGCGCATAGTCCAGCGGATCGGTGGGTTCCTCGAACCAGCGCAATTGGTACGGCGCCAGTGCCCTGGCGTAGGCCAGCGCGCGGGCGCGGTCAAAGCCGGCATTTGCATCCACCGCCAGATGCTCGCTGCCGCCGGTAACCTCCAGCGCCGCTTCAACCCGCGCCACATCCTCGGCAATCGACAGGCCGCCGACCTTGATTTTCATCGTACGGTAGCCCTGCGCGAACTTGCCGCGGATTTCGTCCAGCAGCTCCGGGATGCCCTTGCCCGGCTCATACCAGCCGCCGCCGACATAACAGGGGACTTTCTCCAAGTATTTGTTTTTATTGTATATTTTTGCAATCAGCGCATGCAGCGGCAGGCCGGCGATTTTCGCCGCGGCGTCCCAGCAGGCCACTTCAATCGTGCCGATGGCCACCGAGCGTTCGGTGTGGCCGCCGGGCTTTTCCCGCTGCATCATCGCCGCGAGAATTTTTTCCGGATCGATATTGTCACCGGCGGCATTGAGCAGCGATTCCGGTTTGGCCTGCAGGATGCGCGGGATGAATCGCGCGCGCATCTGCGCGCCGCAGGCATAACGCCCGGTGGAGTTGAAGGCGAAGCCGGTGACCGGCTTGCCGTCACGGATGACATCGGTGACCACGGCGACCACCGACGTGGTCATCTCGCTGAAATCGAAGACTGCATTGCGCAGATCGGATTTCAGTGCAATCGAAACCTCGCGAATGTCAGTGATGCGCATGGCCGCCCTCCCGCATGCGCATCAATTGACCTTGATGCCAGCCGCCTTGACAACTTTCGTCCACTTCTCCACTTCAACCCTGATCTGCGCGGTGAACTCCGGCGGCGAACTGGCGATGATGTCGAATCCCAGGCCTTCGACGCGCGACTTCACGTCAGCTTGCGCCATCATCTTGACCACCTGGCCATGGAGTTTGTCCACAATGGCCTTCGAGGCGCCGGCCGGCACCAGCAGGCCCTGCAGCGTATCCGCCTCCTGGCCCTTGAAGCCGACCTCCGCCATGGTCGGCACATCGGCAATCGCGCTGGAGCGCTTCGGACTGGTCACCGCAATCGCGCGCAGGCGCCCTGCCGTGATATGCGGCGTCGTCGGCGGCAGCGCGGTGCAGCCGATCTGCACCTGGTTGCCGACCACGGCGCCCACCGCGGGACCGGCGCCGCCAAAAGGCACCGTAATGAAATCGAGCTTGGTCGTCAGTTTCAGCAACTGGGCCGACAGGTCCGGCGTGGTGCCGATGCCCGGCGTTGCCACCGAGAATTTTTTCGGATCAGCGGCGACCAGCGACAACAGATCCTTCATCGTCTTGGCGGCGATGGTCGGATGCACCGTGAACACATTGGGCGACGCCGCCATGTTGGAAATCGGCACAAAGCTCTTGTACGGATCATAGGGAATGGTCTTGTAGAGCCCCGGGTTCACCACGAAGCTCGAGCTGACGACGATCAGCGTGTAACCGTCCGGCGCCGCAGTGGCGGCCAGGCCCATGCCGATGTTGCCGCCGGCGCCGGCGCGGTTGTCGACCACGACCTGCTGCCCCATGCCCTCGGTCAGTTTCTGCGCCACCACGCGTGCGATGACGTCGGTCGGTCCGCCGGCCGCGAAGGGTACGATCATGCGCACCGGGCGCACCGGATATTCCTGCGCCATGGCCATGCCGCATGTCAATATGGAAACTGCGGCGGCGACGGCTGCCCATGCGGCAGCGGCGGTTTTAAACGGGATCATGAATGTTTCCTCCGTGTTTCGTTTTTACGGGATGACGGAATCAGTTCGCGCTGGCGCCGGATGCGCGCACCACCTTGCCCCAGCGGTCCGCTTCGCTCTTGATGAAGCGCGCAAATTCCTCGGGCGTGCTGGTCATCGGTTCGGTGCCGCGTGAAGCCAGCAGCTTGCGCGTGGCCGGATCATTGAGGATTTTCACAAACGCCGCATTCAGGCGGCCGATGATGGGGGCCGGCGTCCCGGTCGGCGCCAGCACGCCATACCAGGTATCGACCTTGAACCAGGGCATGCCGGCTTCGGCCACCGTCGGCACGTCGGGCACTTCGCTGTCACGCTTGTCGCCGAGGGCCGCCAGCGCACGCAGCTTGCCGCTCTTGACGAAGGGCGCCGCGGCCGCGGTGCCGATCACCAGCACATCGACCTCGCCCGAAATCAGCGCCGTCTGCGCCTGATTCGCGCCCTTGTGCGGAATCATCGCGATATCCAGCTTGTTCTCTGCAATGAAGTAACGCGCGCCGAGGTCGTTGGTGGTGCCGGCGCCGCCGGAACCGAAATTCAGCTTGCCCGGATTTTTGCGCGCCAGCGCCACGAATTCCTTCAGCGTCTTTGCCGGCACCGAGGGATGCACGACCAGCAGGTTCGGAATCGAGGCCACCAGGGTGATCGGCGCCAGGTCCTTCAGCGGATCGTAGCTGAGCTTTTTGTAGAGGCTGGGGCTGATCGAGATCGACGGCGAGCACAGCACGATGGTGTAACCGTCGGGGGCCTGGCGCACGGTGTACTCCGCGCCGACATTGCCGCCGGCGCCGGGACGGTTTTCCGCCAGCACCTGCTGGCCCAGTTCCTCGCCGAGTTTCTGCGCCAGGATGCGACCGAGGATGTCGGTGCCGCCGCCGGGCGGGAACGGCAGGATCAAGCGCACCGGTTTGCCCGGGTAGGCCTGCGCAGAGGCCGCAGACATCGTCACCAGCAGGGCCGCGACGCAGCAAAACAAGGCCGCAAACAGCTTTTTCATCAAATTCTCCTCGAATGTGGGCTGGCAGCGCGATGGATTATCAGTGTTCGGAATTTCCGCGATTGCCGCAGAAATGCAGGCGCTGCGCCATAAGCGGATTGTCCACGCAGGGCATCGTTTGTCAAACGTGACGGGCCGGCCGCCGCCCCAAAACAGGTAGAATTGCCGCCCGTACCGAAAAATCCAACAATAATCCGCAGTCATGAAACATCCGCGCATCGCCCTCATCCATGCGACGCCGCTCGCCATCGAGCCCATCGTCGCCGCCTTTGGCCGCCTGTGGCCGGAAGCACGCACGACCAACCTGCTCGACGATTCGCTGTCGGCCGACCTTGCGGCAGATGGCCGCCTCACCGACCAGATGATTGAACGCTTCCTCACGCTGGCGCGTTATGTCCACGGCAGCGGCGCCGATGCAATCCTGTTCACCTGTTCGGCATTCGGTCCGGCCATCGAAGCAACGGCGGCCGCGATGCCGATCCCCGTGCTGAAACCGAATGAAGCCATGCTCGATGAAGCACTCGCCGCCGGAACCCGGGTCGGACTGATCGCAACCTTCGCCCCCAGCATCCCGGCACTGAAAGCCGAACTCGAGCAGATGGCCGGCAGCAGAAAACAGACCGTCACCGTCGCCACACGCACATTGCCCGAGGCGCTGGCCGCCCTGCAACGCGGCGACGCCGACACCCACGATCGCCTCATCGCCATTGCCGCCGCCGAGCTGCAGCCCTGTGACGCAGTGGTGCTCGGCCAGTTTTCGATGGCCAGCGCGGCGCGGCTGATTCCGGCCCAGGCCGGCTGCCGCGTGCTGACCAGCCCGGATTCCGCCGTGATGCGCCTGAAGGAGACGCTGCGCGCCTGAGCCCTGCCGGATTGATTCATACACCACGAGGAGGAGGCTGTGATGAAGACCACAACAAACCGCAACCTTGCTTTTGCACTGCTGCTGTCCCCGCTGTTCATTGCCGCTCCGGCTCATGCGCAGAACTATCCGAGCAAACCCCTGCGTTTCGTGGTGCCCTTCGTGCCCGGCGGCCCCACCGACATCCAGGGCCGCATGCTCGGTGAAAAACTCTCGCAGCGCCTCGGCCAGCAGGTGCTGATCGACAATCGCGGCGGCGCCGGCGGCAACATCGGCATGGAACTGACCGTCAAGTCGCCGCCCGACGGCTACACCATCGTCATCGCCACCGTCGGCACCTGGGCGGTGAACCCGCATCTCTACAAAATGACCTTCGACGTCGTGAAGGACTTCGCGCCCATCATCCAGGTCTCGACTTCCCCCGGCGTGCTGGTGGTGCATCCCTCGGTGCCGGCGAAATCGGTCAAGGACCTGGTGGCGCTGGCGCGTTCACGCCCGGGACAGCTCAACTACGGCTCTTCGGGCGTCGGCGGCTTCGGCCACATCAGCGGCGAGCTGTTTGCGCTGATGACCAACACCAGAATGTCGCATGTGCCGTACAAGAGTTCGGCGCCGTCGCTGACCGACCTCATCGCCGGCAACATCGAGGTGCTGTTCAACAACGCGATCTCCACCGTGCCGCATGTCAAATCCAACCGCGTGCGCGCGCTGGCCACCACCGGGTCGCAACGCCTCGCCGTGCTGTCCGAACTGCCGACCATCGCCGAAGCCGGCGTGACCGGGTATGAAAACTCGTCCTGGTCCGCCGTTGCCGCGCCGGCCGGCACGCCGGCGCCGATCATTGGCCGCCTGCACAAGGAATTCACCGGCATCCTCGCCGATCCCGACATCCAGAAACGCCATGCTGACGTCGGCGCGCAGATCATCGGCGGCACGCCCGAGCAGTTCCACGCCTACCTGAAAGCCGAGCTTGCCAAGTTCGGCAAACTGGTCAAGGCTGCCGGCATCAAGGCCGCATCCGGCGGCTGAACGCCGCCATAAACAAAAAAGCGCGGCTTCCGCCGCGCTTTTTTATCGTCCTGAACCCGCTACGATCAGCGAAAACCCTCGGCACAGCGGTGGATCGCCAGGTTGGTCTCCTGCTTCAGGCATTCCCGCGCATCCAGCTTCGACCGCGCAGTCAATGCGCGCGGACCCGCATCAGCCGGGGCAGCCTCCATTGCAACGACGACCGGAGCGGGCGCCGCCGCGGGTTTTGCCATTTCAGGTTTGGCCGCCGGGGCCGTCCCGGCCGCGGGCTTCACGGCTGCCGTCTCGACAACGGGTTTGGCAGGCGCAGGCTCTGATGCGGGTTTTGCCGCAGCAGCCGTTTCGGCCGGCTTGGCCGCTGGTGCCGCCTCACCGGTTTTTGCCGCATCCGGTTTGGCCGGGTCGGCTTTCGCCGCTTCGGCTGCGGGCTTCGCGGCATCCGGCGCCGCGGCCGGTTTGTCGGCTGCAGCCGGGGGCTTGGGTGCCGGCGGCTTCTTGACAATCACCTGCGGCGGGGGCGGCGGCGCAGCCATGAACATGTCCCAGGCCAGCCAGCCGGCCACGCCCAGAACCACCACGCTGATCGCGGCTATGCCGGCCTTCTTCTTGTCCACATTCAATGCCATTGCTGTCTCCCTGGGCAAGCAGTCTCAGGCCCCCAGCATACTTGAAAATTGCGGATTGCTCAGCGCTCCCCGAGCAGGGCCTTCGCCGTGCGCTCGCAGACCCAGGCCTTCTGCTCCGCCGTCAGCCCCGGTATGCCGTCCACCGCCGCCGGCACGTCCAGCGGCGCCATGTCGAAGGGATGGTCGGTGCCGATGACCACGCGGTCGGCGCCAACCTGGTCGATCAGGTATTTCGCCGCCTGTGGATCATGGGTCAGGCAGTCGAAGTAAAAGCGCTTGAACAGTTCACGCGGCGGCGTCGCGTTGTTGACCTTGGGTTCCTTGCGCACCTGGTGGCCGTGACGGAAGCGGCCGATCTGGTAGGGAATGAAGCCGCCGCCATGCGCCAGCATGACCTTCAGCTCCGGCATTTCATCCAGCGCGCCGCTGAACATCAGGTGCGCCACCATCAGCGTGGTGTCCAGCGGGAAGCCGACAAAATTCGACAGGTAATACTCTTCCATGCCGCCCTTGGCCAGACACTGGTAGGGATGGGCAAAGATGAAACAGCCGAGCTGCTCGATGGTTTTCAGCACCTTGCGGAATTTCTTGTCCGCCAGCGGCGTGCCTTCAATGGAGGTCGCCAGCTCCACCGCCTTGAAACCGTGTTCCTTGACCACGCGCTCCAGCTCAGCGATCGCCGCATCCGGATCCTGCATCGGCAGATGCGCCATGCCGCGCAGCCGCGAGGGGTGCTTCGCCACCATCTGCGCAATGCCGTCGTTGGCCAGTTTTGCCGCATGCAGACCGGCTTCAGCCGACAGCCAGTAAAAATAGATCGGCGGACCGACCGAGATCACCGACACGTCGATTTTGTTCCGGGTCATCCACTCGACCTTGACGTCGGCGTCGTGGAACTCGGGGCTCAGAATCGCCGGGCGGCCGTGTACATCAAAATACTTTTTGCCGTCCTTTTCCGTGATGCTGGTCTGGAACCGTTTGGGATCCTTTTCCATCGCCGCGATGATGGTCGGCGGGATGACGTGGCTGTGCAGGTCGTAGCGCATGGCTTTTTTGATTCCGGTGGATTGATGAAAGACTGCGGTTATTTTACTTGCAGCAGCGGACGCAAACTGCGCGCATCGCGCAGACGCTCGATGTTCCACACGGCGTCGATCAGGCGCGCGGTGCGCCGCGGCCCGATCACCGGCAGCAGCAGGTCGCGGGCCTTGGCTTCGACCTCCGCGCGCGGCATCGGATTGGCCGCGGTGCCGCGTACCGCCTTGGTGTGATGGCGCAGGCGGCGGCCGTCGCGGGTGGTGATTTCGACAATGGCCTGCGTGGTTTTGGCGCGGCCCAGCGCCGCACTGCCCTGCAGCGTAATGCGATTTTTGAGCTCCAGCACCCGCGGATCGCGCACCCGCCGGTCGTCATGCGCCGAAGCGAAGCTGATGTCGCCGTCGAGCAGCATCACCGCGGTCAGGTGCTGGATGTTGATGCTGGCCATGGTGCGCTGGTTCACCGTGCGTGCGCCCTGGTCGTCGATGGTGATCACCACGCGTTCGACATCTTTGGCGGTGATGCGGTGTTTCTGCATGATGTTCAGCACCGCGTCGATCGGTGCCTGGATCGGGTAACCGATGGCCCAGCGCTTGATCGCGGTGTTCATGATTTCGTAGTTTCGGCCCAGACCCTGCACCAGTTTTTTCGGATCCGCGGTCAGGCCGTGGGCATGGAAAAAACTGCGGTCGCCGTCGAATACGTCCTCGACACCGGTGAACTTCATCGACGTCATCAGCGCCGCGGTGACGCCGTTCCTTGCCGGCATGCCGCCGAAATCAAAGGCCTTTTCGATGTGTTCAATGTCGCGCGCCCAGCACGACAGCCCCGAGGCCTGCTGCGCGGTGTACGACAGCAGATAACGCGTCTGGTCGGCATTGAGTTTCATGATCGCGGCGCCGGCAGCCGCAGCGCCGAACAGGTGGCCGAAGCTGTGCGTGGAATGACCGCGCTCACGGAAACGCTCAATGCCCAGCGCAATCGACATGCGCGCGCAGACGTCGTAACCCAGCACCATGGCGCGCAACAGCGCGGTTCCCCCTGCCCGTTCACGCTCGGCCAGTGCCAGCGCCGCAGGAACCACGCCGCAACCCGGATGCACCAGCGCGAGATAATAAGTGTCGTCGGTTTCATCGGCATGGGCATGCATGCCGTTGGCCAGCGCGGCGTTGATGGCGCTGGTGACGATGTTGCTGCCGATGACAGTGGCCTCAGGCACGCCACCCTGGGTTTTGATGAACTCGATCGCGCGCCGGCCCGGCAGCAGCCTGGAACCGGACAACATGGCCGACAAGGTGTCGAGCAGATGATGCTTGGCGCGTTCGGTGACTTTGGCCGGCAGTGCACGACGCGGTGCTGCGGCAATGTACGCCGCCAGCGTTTTCATCAGCGGCGAAATGGCCGCGGGTTTTCTTTTCATGAGGTTCAGAGGCGCTTATTCGGGCTGGATGCCGGCGGCCTTGATGACCTTCGCCCATTTTTCGGTTTCGCTGCGGATGTAGGCCGCAAATTCCGCCGGGCTGCTGCCGACCGGTTCCGCGCCGTCATTGAGCAGGCGTTTTTTCACGTCGGGATTCTGCAGTGCGCGCACCACGCCGGCATGCAGTTTGCTGATGATGTCGTTCGGCGTACCGGCCGGTGCCAGAACGCCGTACCACTGCACGGCCTCGTATCCCGGCACGCCAGCCTCGGCGATGGTCGGAATATCGTCTGCGCCCGGCGCACGTTTGGTGCCGGTCACGCCCAGCGCCCGCAGCCGTCCCGACTTGATGTGCGGCTGCGCCGATAGCATGTTGGGCATCATCACCGGCACATGGCCGGCAATGAGATCGGTCACGCCGGGACCCGAACCCTTGTACGGCACATGCAGCATCTTCAGTTTGGCCAGCACCAGGAACAGTTCCATCGACAGGTGCGGGCTGGTGCCGACGCCGGCGGAGGCAAAGTTGATCTGGCCGGGACGCGCTTTGACGAAACCGATGAATTCCTTCAGGTTGCGCGAGGGCAGCGAAGGATGGATCACCAGCACATTCGACAAGGCCACCGCCTGCGAAATCGGCGCCAGATCTTTTAATGCGTCATACGGCACTTTTTTATACATCGCCGGATTGATCGCCAGCGTGCTGATGCCCATCAACAGCGTGTAACCGTCCGGCGCAGCGCGCGCCACCGCTTCGCCGCCGATCATCGTGCCGGCACCGGGCCGGTTTTCAACGACCACCTGCTGGCCGAGAAACTGCGTCAGCTGCGGCGCGAGGATGCGCGCAGAAATATCGGTGCCGCCGCCCGGCGACGAGGGCACGATCAGGCGCACGACACGGGTCGGGTAGGTGGTTTGCGCTTGTGCCGGCAGGATGATCCCGGTCAAAGCCGAAAATATAAATAAGTATTTGATTTTATTCATTATTTTATCCCTCCTCAGAGATGCGAATACAACACTTTGCCGGCCACCGGCATGGTGGCGGTGAGGATTTCACCGCGATAGGAATCGACGACATACAGCGTTTTGCGCTCCGCGCCGCCGTAGGCCATGTTGGTCATGCGGTTGCCTTGGTTGCGGCTCTGCACGCGGCACAGCGGTTCGCCCAGCGGGCTGAACAGCCAGACGATGCCGGGCCGTGCGTGGGCCGCCGACAGATTGCCGGCCTCGTCCATCGCCAGGCCATCGGGGCCGTGTATGCCCGGCAGCACGGCGAACACACCGGCTTTCGAAATGGCGCCGCCCTTCAGCGGGCAATGCCACATGCAGTTGGCGCGGGTCATCGCGACATACAGCACCTTGTCCTGCGGATCGAGCACGATGCCGTTGGGACTGGGG
>CAZSIR010000088.1:0-12625 GCA_964606765.1 uncultured Bordetella sp.
GTCAGCCACTGCGGGCTGCGCGACAGCAGGTTCAGCGCCACCACATAGTCATCACCCAGCGCAGCCTGCAGCGCGTCCTTGGCCTTGAGCTGGTCGTCCGTCGATGACAGCCGCGCCTTGACGCTGGTGGCATCCAGCGCGACGCCCTCGGCCGCCAGCCCGCCCTTTTTCAGCGTCTCTTCAACGCGGGACATCAGCGCAGCGTCCGCCTTCAGGTTGCTGCGCAGCGGCGACACCTGCACCGCCGGCACCTCACCGTAGAAATTGGGCAGGGTATAGATCAAACCGACCACCACTGCGGCGATGATCAGTATGTATTTCCAGAGGGGATAGCGGTTCATTGATTGGACCAGTGAAGGGGTGAAGTAGTGAAGGCGTGAAGGAGGAGAATCGGCGCGGCGCGAAGTACCCCCTTCGCCAATTCACTCCTTCACGCCTTCACGAAAAATCACTGAATAGTCTTGATGGTGCCCTTGGGCAGCACGGTCTGGATCGCCGAGCGTTGCGCCTGGATTTCGACGCCCGAGGCAATCGACACGGTGATGTACTGGTCATCCACCTTGCTGATGCGGCCGAGGATGCCGCCGGCGGTGATCACCTCATCACCCTTCTGCAGGGCATCGACCATGGTCTTGTGTTCCTTGGCGCGCTTCATCTGCGGGCGGATCATCAGGAAATACATCACCGCGAACATCGCGACGATGAGCAATATGCTTTCGATGCCGCCGCCCTGTGCGGCAGCCGGGGCCTGCGCCCATGCTGGACTGATCAACAAGATAAACCTCCGTTGCGGTGCTCAGTTGCGATGTAAGTACGGCTGCGCCGGCTTCATCGAGGCCGGGTCAGCCACGCTCAAAGCATTGTATTTTAACATGATTCATCGCCGGCTTTGGCTGTTTCAGCGGCAAACGCTTCCAGCCGTCCGGCCGCGATCGCAGCCCTCAGACCCTGCATCAGTTCCTGGTAGTAATGCAGGTTATGCAGCGTATTGAGTCGCGCACCGAGCATTTCGTTCACTCTTTGCAGGTGATGCAGATAGGCGCGGGTGTAATTGCGGCAGGTGTGGCATGCGCAGTCCGGATCGAGCGGCGCCAGGTCGTCGCGGTAACGCGCATTGCGCAGCCTGATCACGCCATGGCGGGTATACAGCCAGCCGTTGCGCGCGTTGCGGGTCGGCAACACACAGTCGAACATGTCCACCCCGGCGCTGACCGCAGCCACGATGTCGGACGGCGTGCCCACGCCCATCAGGTAACGCGGCCGTTCCGCCGGCAGCCGCGGGGCGGTGTGGCGCAGGATGCGCAGCATGTCCGGCTTGGGCTCGCCCACCGACAGGCCGCCGATGGCATAACCGTCAAAGCCGATTTTGACCAGTTCCGCCAGCGATTCATCGCGCAGGTCCTCGAACATCCCCCCCTGCACGATGCCGAACAGCGCATTGGCATTGCCGGCATGCGCCGCCTTGCTGCGCGCCGCCCAGCGCATGGACAGACGCATCGAATCGCGCGCCTGCTCATGGGTCGCAGGATGGGCCGTGCATTCATCGAAGGCCATCACGATGTCGGAATTGAGCACGCGCTGGATGCGCATGGATTCTTCCGGCGTCAGGAAACAGGCGTCGCCGTTCACCGGTGACTGGAATTTCACGCCCTCTTCGCTGATCTTGCGCATTTCCCCGAGACTGAACACCTGGAAGCCGCCGGAATCCGTGAGTATCGGCCCGTCCCAGCCCATGAAACGGTGCAGGCCGCCGTGCGCGCCGATGACCTCCAGCCCGGGACGCAGCCACAGATGGAAGGTGTTGCCGAGCACGATCTGCGCACCGAGGTCGCGCAGCTCCCCCGGATCCATGCCCTTCACCGCGCCGTAGGTGCCCACCGGCATGAAAACCGGGGTGTCGATGGCGCCGTGTGCGGTCTGCAGAACGCCGCGGCGCGCGGCGCCGTCGGTGGCGGTGATTGTGAATTGCATGATGTCCGGGAGTGAAATTCGCGCCGGGTTTCAGGACGCGCGTTCGATCAGCATGGCGTCACCATAGCTGAAAAACCGGTAACGCTGCGCAATCGCGTGCTGGTAGGCGCGGCGGATGTTGTCGATGCCGCCAAACGCCGAGACCAGCATCAGCAGCGTCGACCGCGACAGGTGGAAATTGGTGATCAGCCGGTCAACGATGCGAAAGCGGTAGCCGGGCAGCACAAACAGACTCGTCTCGGCATGACCCGCCACCGGCTCTCCGTTCGCCGCGGCGGATTCCAGTGCGCGCAGGCTGGTGGTGCCGACGGCAACCACCCGCCCGCCCGCCGCGCGGGTTGCGCGCAAGGCCTCCACCGTCGCCTGCGGCAGTTCGTACCACTCGCTGTGCATGCGGTGCTCGGCCAGATTCTGCACACGCACCGGCTGGAAAGTGCCGGCGCCGACATGCAGCGTCAGGTACGCGACACCGACGCCGCGCGCGCGCAGCGCATCGAGCATCGCCGCATCAAAATGCAGTCCGGCGGTGGGCGCCGCGACCGCGCCGGGATTTCTGGCATAAACCGTCTGGTAGCGTTCGGCATCGCCGGCATCCGGCAGGTGGGTGATGTAAGGCGGCAGCGGCACCGCGCCGTGGCGCTCCAGCAAAGACCACACATCGGCCTCACCCCTGAAACGCAGCCGCCAGATGTCGTCCTCACGCCCCAGCACCTCGGCCTCGACGCCGCCGTCAAACAGCAGCGTTCCGCCCGCCTGCGGCGGCTTGCTGGCGCGCAGTTGCGCCTGCACTTCATGCGCACCCAGCACGCGTTCGATCAGCGCTTCGACGCGTCCGCCCGATGCCTTGCGGCCATTCAGTCGCGCCTTGATGACCTTCGTGTCATTCAGCACCAGCAGATCGCCGGGTTGCAGCAGTTCGAGGATGTCGGGGAATTGCCTATCGTGCAGTTCGCAGGTAACACCGTTGAGGTGCAGCAGCCTGCTCATACGGCGCGTGGCGGCGGGCGCCTGCGCAATCAGTTCAACAGGCAGTTCATAGTCGAATTCATCAATCTGCATTGCGCGGATTATATAAGGCTCGGTTGCCGCACTTCGGGCGTTGAGGGATAATTCGTCCCCCCTGTGCCGGGATGGCGGAATTGGTAGACGCACGGGACTCAAAATCCCGCGCTGGCAACAGCGTGCCGGTTCGATTCCGGCTCCCGGCACCATCTTCAGCATGCGCAGATTCCATCTGCAAACATTACTACACGGGAGCCGGACACCCCTCAAGGGGGTGCTGAAAAGAGTCCCGGCACCACCACTGCATCCTCGTCCCGCAACACTGTCGAGTTTCCGGGTATCTCCCGCATCCCCCCTGAGCGCAGAGTGGATGATCGATCGCTCACAATCCGATGCGGCTGCGGCAATTCTTAAATTCGCAACCCGCCGCTTCGATCTATGCGCGTGCTTATCGCCGGCCTGCACTATACAAATCTGTTGCGCTCATGGACCCAACAACCCTGGCAGCCACATGGGGAATATTTTCAACTAATTGTTTTTTAAATACATTTAGACATTCCGCTTTAGAGATAATGACTGTCCACTAAAAATGAATTGCGGCTAGAATCAATGCCATTCGTCCAGAACAAAAAGTTCTGTCTGGCTCAGCCCGATCGACCCCTGACTGAATTGGAGGAGCCATGAACTTCGCACAACGGCTTTTTCCCACAAACCTTCAGAAAGCAATGACCTGGAGGCGTTAGCAAGTGCCGCCCTTCAGCCCGCGCCATCCTGCGAAAACCCACACCGGCTCCGTGATGCGCGCACCTCTCGCCCGATTTGCAGGTGCAACGCTTGTCCTTCTGGGCTCCACGGTTATGTCCGGCTGGTTCCTGCAACAACCTGTGCTTGTCCGGGTGCTGCCGGGATTTACACCGATGGTATTCAACACAGCATTGTGTTTTGTCCTCGCCGGCGGCGCACTGCTGCTGACCTGCTCGCGATCTGCAGGTTATACGCGAGCCATGACGGCGCTGGGCGGCGCCATCGTCGCCGTGGCAGCGCTGGTGCTCGCCGAACATGCCTTCCACACGGCCTTGGGTATTGACTGGCAGGCACTGCACCTCTGGCTGAACGCCACGAGCAATCCGGGTCGCATGTCTCCCGGAACCGCATATGGGTTCCTGCTGAGCGGCGCAGCACTGATACTTGCACCACGCGTACAACACACTTCGGCAGCATTCGCGGCACGGGCAATGACTCTGGGGGCAGGAGCAATCGGCATACTCGCCCTCGCAGGGTATCTGGTGAGCGCCGAACTGCTGTTCCCCCGTTACCCGTTCATCGGCATCGCCGTACATACCGCAACCGGACTGTTTCTTCTTGCAGCCGGCCTTTGGTCTGCCTTGGGCGAATCTGCCTCGGATCGTGCGCCGTTATTCGCAAGGCAGGACGACCGGATCACGCTGGTCGGTGGGACAGTTCTGGTGACAATCGTACTGGGCGCAGGGATTTCGAGCTTCGTTGTTTTGCAGAACAGGACGCAGGGGCTGGTGGCGGACTATGTGCTTTCCACGCTCGCCAGACGCGCCGAAGTCTTTCAGGACTTGATCGAATTGCGTGAAAACAGCGCTCAGATCGCCGCTACCCGGCCGGCCGTCATCCGTAACCTTCGCGTTCTCCAAAACGGGAATGATGACGGCTCCAATATTGCAAACGTAAGGGCCGTCGTCGAAAGCTTCCTGAACCAGGGCTTCAGTGCCATCGCCTATCGCGACATCAACGGCGACATCGTTGCCGGCGGCGGCACATTTTCGCAATCATCGGCCATGTCGGTAACGCTGGCGACATCTGAAAAAGCTGAATTGCTGTGGCAAGGGCAATTCCTGCTGCGCCACCAGATTCCGATGAGCGACGCCAATGGAAAAATCGGCGAACTCAGCGCCGAACAGCCACTGCCGGTCTTGACCAAGATAGCGCAAACACCGGCGGGAACTGACGCCACATGGGACATGGGTTTGTGCGTCATACGTGGATCGGGACTGCAATGTTTTCCCCAGCGCCTCAATCCCCGTGCGTTCTCCACCCCCCTCGTCAACGTTGCCGGTGAAGCCCTGCCAATGACCCGCGCGTTGCGCGGAGAGCGCGGCACCATCGTGACCCGGGATTACCGGGCCCAGAACGTTTTTGCCGCTTATGGTCCCGTGGGCAAACTCGGCCTGGGCATGGTCATCAAGATCGACACGGCGGAGGTTTTTCAACCGATCCGCGAGCAACTTGTAGTCGCCATGCTCCTGCTGCTGACCATTGCCGCAGCGGGAACTGTAATTTTGCGCTCGAATGTGAAGCCACTGGCAACACAGCTGATTGATGCCGAAGCGCAGGCACGCTCGCAGGAGAAAAAATTCAAGGAATTACTGGAGTCCGCTCCCGATGCAATAGTCATCGTCAACCGGGACGGCGAAATCGTTCTGGTCAATTCCCAGTCCGTAAGTCTTTTCGGCTGGGAGCGCGGTGAATTGCTCGGCAGGAAAATTGAGATGCTGATGCCCGATCGGTTTCGCGAAAAGCATCCAAGTCATCGCACCGGCTTTTTCTCCCACCCCCACGCCCGATCCATGGGAGCCGGCCTTGAGCTCTATGGATTGCGCAAGGACGGCACGGAATTTCCGGTGGAAATCAGCCTGAGCCCGCTCGAAACGGAGGAAGGTCTGCTTGTCACCAGTGCCATCCGTGACGTCACGGAGCGCAAACATTTCGAGCGCGCCATCAGGCAGGCCAGCCGCATGAAGAGCGAGTTCCTCGCCAATATGTCACACGAATTGCGTACACCGCTGAACGGCATCATCGGTTTCTCCGAGTTTCTAGTCGACGAAAAGCCTGGAAAACTCAACGACAAACAGAAGGAATACCTGAACGACATTCTGAACGGGGGGCGGCACCTGCTGCAACTGATCAACGACGTACTGGATCTCTCCAAGGTTGAAGCCGGGCGGATGGACTTGAACGCGGAGACATTCCGGCTGCCCGATGCAGTTGAAGAAGTATGCGCGATCATCATCCAGCTGGCCCGAAAAAAACACATTACGATCAGCAGAAGAATCGCACCAGGCATCGAAGAGATCACGCTTGACCAGCAAAAATTCAAGCAGGTGCTCTACAACCTGCTGTCGAACGCCGTCAAATTCACCAATGACGGGGGGCGTGTGGAAATTGCGGCGGGCTTTCTGGGACCGGAATTACTGAAACTCCAGGTGTCCGATAGCGGCATCGGCATCAAACGGGAGGATTTCGAAAAACTGTTCGTCGAATTTCAGCAAATTGACTCTGGCACCACGCGCAGATATGAAGGCACCGGCCTGGGACTGGCGCTCACCAAAAAGATTATCGAATTCCAGAACGGCAGCATCACGGTCGAAAGTGAACCGGGCAAGGGCAGCACGTTCACGGTCACCCTGCCTGTTTGCACCGGTCGGCCGAACATGGAACCGTCATGAGCATTCGCATACTCATCGTCGAAGACAATCCGACCAATCTGAAGCTGGCCACGCAGGTGCTGGAGATCGATGGATACCTTGTTATTCAGGCTACTGACGCCGAACAGGCGCAGGAGCTGCTGCTGCACATGCGGCCCGATCTCATCCTGATGGATATCGCCCTGCCGGGCATGGACGGCCTGACTCTGACACGTAAATTGAAGGCCGATGCAGAGCTGCAGCACATCCCGGTGGTTGCCATGACCGCTTTCGCCATGAAAGGTGACGATCGGAGGGCACTGGATGCCGGCTGCGATGGCTACATCACAAAACCGATCGACACACGAAAATTTTCAAGCCAGATTTCGGCCTATTTGAGTCCCGGCAGCGATCGGGAAGGAGGAACCACGCCATGAAAGTAATGGTCATTGAAGACGATCCTACTGATCTCAAGCTGATGGGCGCGGTCCTCCGGGTCAGAGGTCACACAGTTGACGGGCGATCAGCGGCCGAAGGAGCAATGGAGGCAATCGCAGAAAACCAGCCTGATGTCATCCTGCTCGACCTGCGCCTGCCCGGAATGGACGGCCTGACGCTGGTTCGTAAGATCAAGGCCAATGCGGCCACATCCCGGATTCCCATCGTAGCCATGACCGCTTATCCAGAAAGTTATCAGCGCACGGAACTGCTCGCCGCCGGTTGCGAGGCATTCATTGTCAAACCGATCGATACGCGGGAATTGCCGGAAAAACTGGAGCTTTATTCGGGAAAGCCACCATCTTAGGCGCAAACACCCATGAATCTGCTCATCGTTGACGACGACCCGATAAACCTCAAGCTGCTCCGAGCACAGTTCGCAGCTGAAGGACATTCCGTTGTTGAAGCCAGCAACGGCATTGAGGCATTGCAGGCGCTTGCACACGCCAGCGTGGACGGCATCGTTTCCGACATTCTCATGCCCGAGATGGACGGATTCCAGCTTTGCCTCGAGATTCGCAAAAACAAGAAACTCTCTGCGTTGCCGTTCATTTTTTATACCAGCACCTACAGTTCGCCCCAGGATCAACGACTCGCCAGGACCGTCGGAGCAGACGACTACCTCAGCAAACCCCGGCCCACGAACGAAATACTCGGGGCGCTGAACGATGCGATGCAAAGAACCCGCCCGCGAATCGCAGCAGCAGCTGCACGGCAGGATGAATCTTACGTACTCAAGCAATATAACGCCGCGCTGGTACGCAAGCTCGAACAGCGCAATACGGAACTCGAAGAGGCATTCCAGAGTTTGCAGATCGCCCACGACAGCAAACTGGAAAGCGAACGGCGTTTTCGCGCCATTTTCGATCATGCTGGCATCGGCATCACCATGCGTCCTGCACACGACCGAAAGCATCCATGGGTGCAGGTGAACGACCATTTCTGCGAACTACTCGGTTACAGCCGGGAGGAACTGCTGAAACTCAGCACCGCGGACATTACCCCCGCCGATGAAAATGCCAGCGCGGTCCATGATAACGAGCGGTTGCTGAGAGGCGAAATCACCAGCTACTCCCGCGAGAAGCAGGTCGTCCGCAAGGATGGGCGGCGAATCTGGGTCTTGTTGACCGTGGCCTCATTGCCCGGTCCTGACGGCCACCCGGAAAATCTGATTGCAACATACCAGAATATCAGCGAACGAAAGGAGGCTGATGAAAAAGTGCGGCGTCTGAGCCGCGTGCGCGCCGTATTGAGCGGAACCAATGCCGCGATCGTTCGCGTAACCAGCCCACAGGATCTCTTCCAGGAGGTATGTCGCGTCGCAGTGGATGACGGGTTGCTAGCATGCGCCTGGATCGGGACACTGGACCCCCAATCGCTGGATATCACCCCCGTCGTGTGGGCAGGCGAAAGCACAAAAGAAATGCGTGGATTCAAATCCACCGCGCGCGATGTTCCACCACAGGGGCAGGGAGCCATCAGTCGCGCCGCAAGAGAACGCCGTGCAATCACCAGCAACAACCTAAGGACTGAAAAACTCAGCGGCCCTCGCCGGGAGGCCGTGCTCAAGCTTGGCTTCCAGTCGATGATCTCTCTGCCGTTATTCGAAGCCGATACTGTCGTAGGCACCTTTACACTTTATGCAAGAGAGACGGGATTCTTCGATGCGGACGAAATTGCCCTGCTGACACAGCTGGCCGGCAATGTTTCATTTGCCCTCGAACACATGGCACAGCAGAGAAAAGTTGAAAGGCTGATGCGGATCCGCTCTGTACTCGGCGAAATCAATGCTGCGATAGTCAGGATTCATGACAAACAGGGATTGTTTGAGGAAGCCTGCCGTATCGCGGCGAAGGCCGGCGGATTCTCATTCGTCTGGATCGGCAGCTATGAAGCAAATACAAAGCTGGTCAAGCCGATATCGTGGGCGGGGGTTTCCGATGATTATCACGACATCGCCCAGACCCCGCGCCCGGTAGTCAGTGCGGCTGCGGGACTGGTGGCGACAGCCGTACTGGGCGAAACATCCGTAATAGTCAACGACGTAC
This sequence comes from uncultured Bordetella sp., assembly GCA_964606765.1. Classification (GTDB taxonomy): domain Bacteria; phylum Pseudomonadota; class Gammaproteobacteria; order Burkholderiales; family SG8-41. The sequence goes on from CAZSIR010000088.1 coordinate 8,954, forward strand.
AGAATGATCCAAGGGTCGCTCGCAGAGAAATGCACCTTCGGCGCGGCACCCGCTCCATTGCCGTACTGCCCCTGTTCATAGCCGACCAGGTGGCGGGTGTCCTGACCCTGCATGCCCACGAGCCCGGGTTTTTCGACGCCGAGGAACTGGCGTTGCTGTTTGAACTGGCAAGTGATATTTCATTCGCCCTGCTGACGATTGAAAAGCAGGAAAAGCTTGACTACCTCGCCTACTACGACTCGCTGACGGGACTGCCCAATCGGACACTGTTCATGGACAGGGCCGGCCAGCAAATGCGTTCGCGCGGCGACGAGCCGCGGATGGTCGCCCTGATCCTGATCAATATCGAACGCTTCCGCTATATCAACGAATCTTTCGGCCGGGGGGGCGGGGATGAATTGCTTGGCCTCGTGGCGCGACGGCTTGAGAGCGCGTTTTATGGCAAAGATTATCTTGCGCGCATCGGCGCCGATGGTTTCGGAGTCGTCATGCGCGGCATCCAGGATTCAACCCGGATACTGCGCATCATCGAGGACCAGATACTGCCTTGTTTTCGCGAGCCGTTCACGATTAACAACGAGGAACTGCGCGTAGCCGCCAAGATCGGCGTAGCTGTGTTCCCCGCCGACGGCAGCGATGCCGACAGGCTTTACAGGAATGCCGAAGCAGCGCTGAAAAAGGCCCGCGAGTCGGGCGAACGCTATTTGTTTTATGCCGCCGAAATGAACGCCCGCGCAGCTCAGACACTGACACTCGAGTCAAGGTTGCGCAAAGCCGTGGAGGCACAGGAATTCGTACTCCACTACCAGCCCAAGTACTGCCTGAATGACGGAAAAATCTGCGGCATGGAAGCCCTGATCCGATGGCAGGATCCAGCGTCAGGACTGGTGGCACCAGGGACCTTCATTCCCCTGCTTGAAGAAACCGGACTCATCCTCGAAGTGGGTAAATGGGCGCTCGACAAGGCATTGGCACAGCACCGCGAGTGGACGGCAAGGGGACTGACAGTGCCGCGCATCGCGGTCAATGTTTCCGCAATCCAGCTCCAACAGAAGAATTTTGCAGACGTGGTCATTGATGCAGTACAAAAGCAGGGCGACAACGCCGATGCGCTGGAACTCGAAGTCACCGAAAGTCTGCTGATGAAGAACGTTCAGGACAGCATCCGCACGCTGTCCATCCTGCGAGGGCTGGGAATTACCATCGCCATGGACGATTTCGGTACCGGCTACTCGTCACTTGCCTACATAGCAAGGTTGCCAATAACCTCGCTCAAGATAGACCGGTCATTTATCAACGGAATGACAGACAACGCCCAGAGCCTGGGCATCGTCACGACAATCATCGCCCTCGCCCACTCGATGAATCTGAAGGTGGTTGCGGAAGGCGTTGAGACTGAGCAACAGTCTCAACAACTGGAGACACTAAAGTGTGATGAGGTTCAAGGTTACTTCTTCAGTAGACCCGTAACTGGCGACCAGATTGAAGCCATGCTTCAAACCAAATCCGGGCACCGTTCCCAAAACACCTAAGCCGACTTCATTCCGTCCCTGTCGGATTACTGCGTGGAATAAAGCAGGGCCTTGTGCCGAGCCAACATGACTTCCTGCGGTTCGGCGGGCTCGGACTGACCAACCTGTTCGCGCAGCATCTCATTCATCGTCGGCAGCACGCTGCGTTCGACCTGCGCCTCCTTCGACCACAGTCCTGCACGCATCACCGCCTTGGCGCAGTGCAGGTAGGCCTCTTTCACGGCGACATGAATCACCAGCTTCGGAAAACGCCCGTTCACTTCGCACAGCGATGTAAATGCCTCGTCGTTGCGCAGACTCGCCGCCCCGTTGACGCGCAGCGCCTCGTCGACGCCGGGCACCAGGAAAAAAGCGCCGATGCTGCCGCTCTGCAGGATGTTGGAAAAAGTGTCGAGGCGGTTGTTGCCGCTCCAGTCGGGGATCACCAGCGTGTGTTCGTCGATCACCTTGACGAAACCCGCATCGCCGCCGCGCGGCGATGCGTCCAGGTTGCCGTCCCTGTCGCAGGTGGACAGCACGACAAAGCGCGCCAGCGCGAGAAAATTGACGTGGTGCCGGTCCAGCCGGGTCAGCTGCTTTTTGACCGCGCGCTCCTTGGGCTGGGCATAGAGCTGCCGCAGTTCCTGTTCGCTGGCAATGACGGACATGGCCCCCCCGATTAATCCCGAAACAGCAATGCGTTACTGGCCGCCGCCGGTTGCAGCGGCATTCACTTCGATATTGTCGATGAGGCGGGTCTTGCCGAGACGCGCCGCCGCCAGTATCACCAGTTCCTGCTCGCCGTTGCGCGGCGGCTGCAGATCCGCGCGACGGCGCACGGCGACATAATCCGGTTTCCAGCCGTGGCGCGCCAGTTCGGCCATCGCCGCCAGTTCGACGCGCTGGTAGTCATGCGCGCCCAGCGCGATTTCGCCGCGCGCATTGCGCAGCACGCGATACAGCCGCGGCGCCTCCTTGCGCTCGGCGGGACTGAGGTAGGCGTTGCGCGAGGACAGCGCCAGTCCGTCTTCGGCACGCACCGTCTCCGCCAGTATCAGTTCGATCGGCAGCGCAAACTGGCGGACCAGGTTGGACAGCACCAGGCACTGCTGGTAATCCTTCTTGCCGAATATCGCGGCATGCGGCGACACCATGTTGAACAGCTTCATCACCACCGTGGCCACGCCGCGGAAATGCCCCGGCCGCGCGGCGCCGTCGAGTATGTGCTGCAGGTCGGAGGGCTCGATCACAAAGGTCTGCGGCTCGGGATAGATTTCCTTTTCATCCGGCGCAAACACCACGTCGACCCCGGCATTGCGCAGGCGCTCGCAGTCCGCCTCGAAGGTGCGCGGGTAACGGTCAAAATCCTCGCGCGGGCCGAACTGCAGGCGATTGACGAAAATGCTGACCACCGTGCATGCCGCGCGCGGCTTCGCAATGCGGATGAGCTGGATGTGACCGTCATGCAGGTTGCCCATGGTCGGCACGAACACATTGTTCGGCTCGCGCCGCAGGCGCTCCCGCAGTTCGGAAACGGAATGTATGACGTCCATCAGAAACAGCAGCTCACAGGTTGGCAGGCCGCCAAAAGCGGCGGAAAGGGGCGAATTATATGCGCGCAGCGATATCGGCGGAATACCGCGGCGCGACGCTCAGAACGAGTGCTCGCGGCCCGGAAATGCGCCCGCGCGCACTTCCTTCACGTACAGCGTCACGGCGTCCTGGATCGAGCCCGCCGCGGCCTTCATGTAATTCTTCACGAATTTGGCTTTTTTGCCGGGATACACATCCAGCATGTCATGCAGCACCAGCACCTGGCCATGGCAATCCGCACCGGCGCCGATGCCGATGGTCGGCACCTTGGCCGCCGCGGTGATCTGGCTCGCCAGCGCGGCCGGTATCGCCTCGAGCACGATCATGCCGGCGCCCGCCTGCTCGAGGATGCGCGCGTCATCCAGCATGCGCTGCGCATCGTCCTCGGCCTTGCCCTGAACCCGGTAGCCGCCCAGCTGATGCACGGACTGCGGCGTCAGTCCGAGGTGACCGCAGACCGGTATGCCGCGTTCGGTCAGGAATGTAATCGTCTCCAGCATCGGCCGGCCACCCTCGATTTTCACCATCTGCGCGCCGGCCGCCATGATTTCGGCGGCATTGCGGAAGG
>CAZSIR010000089.1:0-12567 GCA_964606765.1 uncultured Bordetella sp.
CCGACTTCCGCTGCCCCGGCGGGCCGCATTACGACCGCGCCAGTTTTTCCCGGCTGCACACCCAGCCGTTCGCGCCGAATTCCCTGTTTGCTTTTTTCAAGACCGACAATTCATTCCACGGTGTCGAACCCGTGGCCGACCCGAACACCCGGCGCTGGCTGCTGCTCTACGACATTTACGTGCGCGACCCGGCCATGCTGAAAAAACCGGCGCCCGCGCCGGCACAGGCCGCGCCTTCGAAGTCGAAGTTTTCCTTCTGACCGGGCGGGTTTATTCCGGAACGATGTTGGCGGCCTTCGCCAGCTTCGCCCATTTCGCCAGTTCGCTTTTCTGGAATGTGCTGAGTTCGGCCGGCGTCAGCGGCGCGACCTGTATGCCCATCACTGCGAAACGCTCGCGCACATCGCTGCGGGCGAGGATTTTCGCCGACTCCGCGGCGAGGCGGTCGACGATGGGGTTCGGTGTGCCGGCGGGCGCGAACAGCGCGAACCAGGCGATCAGCTCGAAATCCTTCAGCGTCTCGGCAATGGCCGGCACATCCGGCAGCAGCGGGTCGCGTTTTTTCGAGGTCACGCCCAGCGCGCGCACCTTGCCCGATTTCACCTGCGGCGAACCGGTGACCATGTCGGCATAGACCATGTTGATCTGGCCGCTCATCACGTCGCTGAGCGCCGGCGGAATGCTCTTGTAGGGAATGTGGTTGAGTTCGATGCCGCCCATCTGCTGCAACATGAACACCGGCACCAGACTGCCGGCGCTGCCCGAACCGGCCGTGAGTTTGCCGGGCTGCTGTTTGGCCAGCGCAATCAGTTCCTTGATGGATTTCGCCGGCAGCGAGGGATTGGCCACCAGCACGAAGGCGATGGTGCCGATGCGCGCGATCGGCGCGAAATCCTTCACCGGGTCGTAATTGATTTTTTTCATCAGGCTGGGCGCCGCGGCGCTGGGCGTGTTGGTGCTCATCAGCAGCGTGTAGCCGTCTTTCGGCGACTTTGCCGCGAGCTCCGCGCCGATGGTGCCGTTGGCGCCCGCGCGGTTGTCGATCACCATGGCCTGGCCCAGTGCCTCGCCGAGGTTCTGGCCCACCGTGCGTGCAACCACGTCGGTGGCGCTGCCGGCGCCGAAGGGCACGATGACGCGCACCGGACGCGCCGGGTAATCGGCGGCAAAGGAAACTGACGCGGCCAGCGCACAGGCGCAGGCGATGATGCCTTGCATGATTCGGGTTTGCATGATTGCTCCTCCCAGAGCGGTTAAATCATTCTGATTGTGATGGCCTGCCGGATCCGTCCGGCAGCCTAGCCCAGCACCTTGCCCAGCCAGCGGCCGATGTCGCGGACTTCCTCCATGCACACCGAATGCTGCATCGGATATTCATGCCAGTCCACTGCATAGGCGGCCTGCTGCAGCCGCAGCAGCGAGGCGTGGCCCATGCCGTAGGGCACCACCGGGTCCTGCGTGCCATGGGCCATGAACACGGAAGTCCTGGCGTTGGCGGGCGTCGCTTCCTGGGCAAAACTCTCCGCCAGCGGCAGGTAGGTGGACAGCGCCATCACGCCGGCCAGCGTTTCCGGATAACGCAGTCCCGTCTGCAGCGCGATTGCGCCTCCCTGGGAAAAACCTGCGAGCACGATTTTCAGGGCGGGGATGCCGCGCTGGTTTTCGCGCGCGATCAGCTGCCCGATCTGCATCTGCGATTCGCGCAGGCCTTTTTCGTCGGCCTTGCGCGTGTTGCCTTCGAGATCGCCGAAGGAAATGTCATACCAGGCGCGCATCACATGGCCGTTGTTGATGGTGACCGGACGCACCGGCGCGTGCGGAAACACGAAGCGGATGCCGCCCTTGATGGCCGAGAGATCGAGTTCGTTGACGATGGGCACGAAATCATTGCCGTCGGCGCCGAGGCCGTGCATCCAGATCACGGCGGCGGCGGGGTTTTTCGCGGTTTCAAGTTCGATGGCTTCGAGGAGCATAAGGCTGTGAAGTTGTGAAGGGGTGAATGAGTGAATGAGTGAATGTGTGGGGAGGTTGATATTGTCGGGCAAGGTTTTGCACCTTCACCCTTTCACATCTTCACTCCTTCACGTTTTGGGCCTGATCGCCGACTTCGGCCGGAAAGCCTTGCACACCGTTTCGTTGGTTTCGATGTACGGCCCGCCGATCAGATCAATGCAGTAAGGCACTGCGGAAAAAATGCCGTGCACCAGCGGCTTGCCGGATTCGTCCTTCAGGCCTTCCAGCGTTTCCTTGATGGCTTTCGGCTGGCCGGGCAGGTTGATGATCAGCGCCTGTTTGCGGATCACCGCGACCTGCCGCGACAGGATCGCGGTCGGCACGAATTTCAGGCTGACCTGCCGCATCTGCTCGCCGAATCCGGGCATCTCCTTGTCCCCGACCGCCAGCGTCGCCTCCGGCGTCACGTCGCGCAGCGCGGGGCCGGTGCCGCCGGTGGTCAGCACCAGATGGCAGCCTTCCCGGTCGACGAGTTCCTTCAGGGTGGCTTCAATCACCGGGCGTTCGTCCGGAATCAGCCGCGTCACGGTGCGCCACTGCGGCGCGCTGATCGCCTGTTTGAACCAGTCTTCCAGCGCCGGGATGCCTTCGTCCCGGTAAACGCCTTTCGAGGCGCGGTCGCTGATCGAGACGAGGCCGATGATGAGTTGTTCGGGGTCCGGCATGGCGCGGATTATAGCTTCAGGCCGCGGTTTCGCCGGGGCGCTCAGCGCCGGCGTCACGCGCGTCACTGGCTTCGCGGATCATCTGGAACAGCGCACGGAAGTGTTTCGGCGGCTTGCCGCGGGCACGCTCCTGCTCGGTGTTGCGGATCAGCGTGCGCAGCTGCTGGCTGTCGGTGGCGGGAAATTCGGCGATGAACTCGGACACCGACTGCGGATCGGCGAGCAGGCGCTCGCGCCAGCGTTCGATGCGGTGCAGGCGAGCGGTGTGTTCCGCCGAAATCGACAGAAAGCCGTCGATTTTGGCGCGGATCGGCGCCGGATCCACCTGACGCATCAGCTTGCCGACGTACTGCATCTGCCGCCGCCGCGCTTCATTGCGTTTCATGGTGCGGGCTTCGAGCACGGCATCGCGCAGGTTTTCCGGCAGCTCGACGCTGGCCAGCTGCTGCTCGCTCAGCTGCGTCAGCTCTTCGCCGATGTCCTGCAGCGCGTCCATGTCGCGCTTGCGCTGGCTTTTGCTGGGTGGATCGTCGAAATCGGGAATGTTTTCCACAAGTGCGCCACGGCGGCGGGGTCAAAATCGAAGCTGCTATGATACCGCCCTTTCCCGTACGTTTTTTCCGCCCGGAACGTGTCCGGCGCCGCGCAAAGCCATGGCATCACAACCTTTTTCCTACGACCAGAACACGCTCCGGCAACTCGTCACCGACGCGCTGGACTACGCCAGAAAACGCGGCGCCAGCGCCGCCGACGCCGAAGTCAGCGAGGGGTACGGCCAGACCGTCACCGCGCGCCAGGGCGAGGTCGAAACCATCGAGTACAACCGCGACAAGGGCATCGGCGTCACGGTCTACATCGGCAAACAGCGCGGCCACGCCAGCAGTTCGGATTTTGCGCCGCAGGCGATGCGCGACACCGTCGATGCCGCGCTGGCGATTGCGCGCCATACCGCAGTCGATGACTGCGCCGGACTGGCCGACCCCGACATGCTGGCGACGGAATTCCCCGATTTCGACCTGCTGCATCCCTGGGACATGCCGGTGGAGCGCGCGATTGAAATGGCGCGGGCCTGCGAAGACGCCGGCTTCAAGATCGACAAGCGCATCAGCAATTCCGAAGGTGCGACGGTCTCCACGCAGCAGTCGCACTTCATCTACGGCAACACCAACGGCTTTCTTGCCGGATACCCGAGTTCGCGCCACGGCATCTGGTGTGCGCTGGTGGCGGGCAAGGGCGACGGCATGCAGCGTGATGACTGGTACGAAACCGCGCGCGACCCCGCCGACCTGCCGCCGCCGGAGTTCATCGGCCGCAAGGCCGGCGAACGCGCGGTGGCGCGGCTGAAGGCGCGCAAGGTGGCGACGGCGCAGGTGCCGGTGCTGTTTGAATCCGGCGTTGCGTCGAGCCTGATGGGGCATTTTGTCGCAGCGGTATCGGGCGGCAGCCTCTACCGCAAATCCTCATTCCTGCCCGACAGCCTCGGCCAGCAGATTTTTTCGCCCTGCGTGCAGATCAGCGACCTGCCGCACATCCGCAAGGGCCTCGCCAGCGGCGCATTCGACGAAGAGGGCGTGCGCACCCAGGCGCGCGACATCGTCAAGGACGGCGTGGTGCAGGGTTACTTCCTCGCCAGCTATTCCGCGCGCAAGCTCGGCATGAAATCCACCGGCAATGCCGGCGGCAACCACAACCTGATGATGAACGACACCGGCGAGGATTTTGCCGCGCTGCTGAAAAAACTCGGCACCGGCCTGCTGGTGACGGAAATGATGGGGCAGGGCGTCAATGCGGTGACCGGCGATTATTCCCGCGGCGCGGCCGGCTTCTGGGTCGAGAACGGCGCGATCGCCTACCCGGTGCAGGAAATCACCATCGCCGGCAACCTGAAAACCATGTACAAAAACATCATCGCCATCGGCAACGATGTATCGCGGCGCAGCTCGCGGCAATGCGGCTCGATCCTGGTGGAAGGCATGACGCTGGCAGGCACCTGAGCCAGCGTGTAAATAATCGTTTAAAATCATATAGTTACTGAATTTCAGGGGAGGCAGCATGCAACGTCGTTCATTCCTGAAAAAAGCCGGCGCCGGATTGGCGGCCGGTGCGGTCGCTGCGCCGGCCATCGTGCGCGCGCAGCCGGTGATCCAGTGGCGGCTGGCCTCGAGCTTTCCGAAAAACCTCGACACCCTCTACAGCGCTGCTGAAATTCTTGCCAGGCGCGTGTCCGAGGGCAGCGAAGGCAAATTCCAGATCCGCGTGTTTTCCGCCGGCGAAATCGTGCCCGGCCTGCAGGTGCTCGATGCCGTGCAGAACGGCACCGTGCAGTGCGGCCATACCGCGCCCTATTACTACATCGGCAAGGACCCGGCCTTCGCCTTTGCCACCGCAGTGCCCTTCGGACTCAATGCGCGCCAGCAGAATGCGTGGATGTACTACGGCGGCGGCATCGAAGCGATGGCCGCGCTGTTCAAGGAATACGGCTGCGTGCAGTTCCCCACCGGCAATACCGGCGTGCAGATGGGCGGCTGGTACCGCAAGGAAATCAAGACGCTCGCCGACCTGAAGGGTCTCAAAATGCGCGTCAGCGGGCTGGCCGGGCAGATCCTCGCCAAACTCGGCGTGGTCGGGCAGCAGATCGCCGGCGGCGAAATTTATCAAGCCCTTGAGCGGGGCACCATCGATGCGGCGGAGTGGGTGGGGCCGTACGATGACGAAAAACTCGGCTTCCACAAGGTTGCGAAGTACTACTACTACCCCGGCTGGTGGGAAGGCGGGCCGCAGCTCTCGACCATCGTCAACATCAAGCAGTGGGAAGCGCTGCCGAAGCAGTACCGCTCCATCTTCGAATCCGCCTGCGCCGAAGCCAATGTACACATGCTGGCGAGTTATGACGCGAAAAACCCCGAAGCGCTGAAAAAGCTGGTGGGCGGCGGCGCGCAGCTGCGCCAGTTCCCGAAGCCGATCATGGAGGCGGCGCAGAAGGCCGCCTTCGAGATCTACGACGAGGCCGCCGCGAAAAGCCCGCACTTCAAGCGCATCTACGGCCAGTGGCTGAAATTCCGCAGCGACCAGTTCCTCTGGTTCCGCGTCGCCGAAATGGCCTACGACAATTTCACCTTCACCAGCGCAATGCGGCCGACCGCGAAGAAATAATCCGCCCGTCCGCAGTTTTGATCGTGGCCCCTTCTTCACCGAAGGGGAGCATTCCCTTCAAGCAGCAGGAAAAAACCGCAAGCCAGTGCCCGCCATCTACCTCACCTTCGCGCTGACGTTTTTCAATTTCACCGGCAACAACGCGATGCGGGTGCTGATGACGCTGTATGCCCTGCATCTCGGCGCGTCGGGGACGGAAGTCGGCGTGATCGGCGGCCTGCTGTTCCTGTTTCCGGTGCTGCTGTCCTGGTTCGTCGGCGGGCTCGCCGACCGCAAGGCTGCACGCAAGCTGCTGCTGTTCGCCGCCGGCTGCGCCGCGGTTTCGCTGCTGCTGATGTATTTTTTCCCGTCGCTGCCGGTGTTCTACGGCGCCGCCGCGCTGAACGGGCTGGCGCTGTCGTTTTTCCACGTCACGCTGCAGAACCTGATCGGCAACCTCAGCGCGCCGGAAAAACGCGCGCGCAATTTCGCCAACTTCAGCATGGTCGGCGCCACCACCAGTTTTTTCGGCCCGCTGATGGCGGGGCTGGCGATCGACCACTTCGGTTTCGGCTGGGCCTGCCTGGTCACGGCCGCATTGTCGCTGGTGGTCATCGTGCTGCTGCTGACGCTGGGCCATCACCTGCCGCCGGCGCGGGGCCGCATCAAGGGCACGGCAACGGCGCGCAGCTGGATGGACCGCGGCGTGGTGGTGATGCTGATCACCGGCGGGCTGGTGCAGCTCGGCTACGACCTGTTCCAGTTCTACGTGCCGATCCACGGCCACGACATCGGCCTCTCGGCCTCGGCCATCGGCGCCGTGCTGTCGACGCTGGCGATCGCCGCCTTCATCGTGCGCAACTTCCTCGCCAGGCTGGCGGAGCGTTATCCCGGCGAAAAACTGCTGCTGTGGGTGTTCGTCACCGGCGCCGCAGGATTCGCGCTGGTGCCCTTCACCGGCAATGCCTGGGTGCTCGGCGCGGTGGCCTTCCTCTTCGGCCTCGGCATGGGCATCGGCATCCCGCTCACCGTGATCCTGATGTTCGCCAACTCCAGCGACGGTCGCTCGGGCCAGACGCTGGGCCTCCGCCTCACCGTCAACAACGCCGTGCGCATGAGCGGTCCGATGGCCTTCGGCGCCATCGGCGCGGCGGTGGGTGTGTCAGGGGCGCTGTGGATACTGGCGGGGGTGATGCTGGTGGGGGCGGGGCTTGCAGTAGCAAGTAACTCTAAGTCGGGTCGGTTATGATCGTCTAATGTTGTATATGGAATGTATTGTTAAGTCGCGAGATAGGTGAATGGAAAATACAAAAGGGACAACAATTCAGATTTTTCTGCCAGATGATGACCCTCGCGGCATTCGTGTTGCGGAGGTCACAACGGGAGTGGTTTCTGCTTTGCAGATCCCACGACAACATATCTCTCATGTCAGGCGATTATGTGCAGATCTTCGGTTGCCTGAGGCGGCTGTTTATCTTTTGTTTGAAAGTGATAAGGACAGTGTTAAGCCGCGTGTCTATATTGGACAGACGGATAAGGTTTCAAGAAGATTCAAGGAGCATGATTTAAAAAAAGACTTTTGGGAGACAGCGTTATTTTTTGTGTCTCAAAAATGGAGTTTTACCCCCACGCATACTGAATTTATTGAATGGTATGCAACTGATGTTGCCTCAAAAGTAGGGAGATTTAATGTGCTGGCAAATAAATCTGCCTGTCCAGAAATTAGGCTTCCACTTAAGCAGGAAATCATTAAGTGTTTTGAGGTGATTCGATTTTTATCAGCGACTCTTGGATTTCCAGTTTTTGAGCCTATAGCAACACAAACCGCACATTTAAATAATAAAAAACATTTGTTATGTCAGGGCGATGGGGCTGATGCGAGAGGGTTATTCGTGGGTAATGAGTTTGTAGTTTTAAAAGGATCACGTGCCAGGCGGCGTATCGCAGTATCAGCTATAGGCAAGATTTCACCAATCAGAAATCAGCTGATTGAGGCTGGTGTTTTGACTGGAAAGAACACATCACTAGTATTTAACCAAGATTTTCCATTTGGTTCGCCCAGTACGGCAGCAAATGTGGTGCTCGGAAGAAATGTCGATGGATGGTATGCCTGGAAAGACAGTTCCGGAAGAACAATTGATCAAATGTACCGAAGTCAATCCGAGTAACGTTGCATGATTTAAAGAATTATTAATTTCTCAAATGGTAATTCATAAATCAGAGAAGCAGGCAGAGGCTAGCGTTCGCCCTTTGCTTCGATGGGCTGGAAGTAAACAAAAGTTACTGCCTAAAATCAGCGCTTATTGGAAGGAGGGTTACAACAGATACTTGGAGCCATTTGTCGGTTCTGGCGCATTGTTTTACAGCATTGCTCCTTCCCGGGCGGTGCTGAGTGATATAAACGGCGATTTAATCGATTGTTTAAAGACGGTGAAAAAAAGACCGGGCGAAGTTTATAAACGACTAATAGAAATTCCAAAGGGTAAAGAGAGTTTTTATAAGGTGCGAGAGATGGATCCGACCGCACTAAGAATGTGTGAGAGAGCGGCGCGTTTCATTTTTTTAAATAGATATTGTTTTAATGGACTGTATAGAACTAATCAGCAAGGAAAATTTAACGTTCCGTATGCGGCCTCGGGGACTGGAGGCATTCAGTCACGCGACATTTTTATGTCCAGTGCCAAACGACTAAGTGGGGTAACAATTGAGTGTGGTGATTTTGAGGATGTGATTCGCCGGTATGCAAGGAAGGGGGATTTTGTATATTTTGATCCCCCGTATGCGGTTTCTGCCAGGCGAATTTTTTCTGAGTACGGCAAGAAAAGCTTTGGGAAAGACGATCTCGAGCGATTAAGACAATTATTGCGAGAACTTGATAAACGAAGTGTTGCATGGGTTTTGTCTTACGCTTATTCAAAAGAGGCTTTAGAGACTTTTCGGTATTGGCCAATGAAAAAAGTATTTGCGCAAAGAAATATTGCCGGTTTCGCTAAGCATCGACGAAAGGCGGCAGAGTTAATCGTTACTAACGCCCTGTGAGGGGCCCGATGTTTTTTTTGCTTCGAAAATATTTTTCTGAATGGTGAACATAACAATTTTTCTATGCAATTAATTTGAGATTAACGGGGGGGGCGATGCTGAACTCAAAGCAGCAGTTAGGCGAACTTATAAAAGCGCATCGGGAAGAAAAAGGCATAGGTCAGGAAGCACTCGCAAAATCCATCAGGGGTGCAAATCGCTCCAATATTGCTCATCTTGAGCAAGGCTTGCGATTGCCAAAGCCAGATCTTTTGTCGGCCATTTGCGGCGAACTCCAGATACCTCGACAATTTTGGCAACCTTTTCTTGACGAGGATATTCAGCAAAGGCTCGAGTTTGAAGAAACACTTTCTGAGCTTGCAGGTATAAGTGTTTCGTTAGATGGCCATGATCCCGCAACTGGTGTTGTTACCAATAAGCAGATTAAGGAATTGTTTAATACGAATCATTCTGAGCAGCAAGCTTGCGATCTTTTAAATAGCATTTTAGTTGTATATGGCGTAAGGCCTATGTCCGCTGATTTTTTTGGCCGATACTTAGCTGCTAATAGTTTTAGTTCCCTAAATCGATTTTCGGAGGATGTAAAAAAATATCAAAAAGATGCGGTGCGGCTTTTTAGTAATCTTGAGCAAGCTTATGAGAGGTTGAGTCGTACAGCAGATTTGAAAGCACTTTTGGCACCTATTCAGCCACGTGCTATTGAAGGTTATACAAATCGCTCCGATTGGTCGGTCGTTAATGAAATTGCTGACAAGGATTTGCCTAACCTTGGCTACATATCGGCTGCACGAGTTAAGCAAGAGGCTGCGGAACGACAAGCATTGCAAGGGTTTTTGAAAGAGTTGGCGGGGAAAATTAAGGATAAAGGTGTCGGGGCAGCAATTGCAGAGGTTCCAGAAAAAACAAAAAGAAGAATGGATTCATTCCTTCGAAAATTTCAAGCGATATTTGAGCACGGACTATTTTCACCGTTGTTTGCCCCCGATCCTGACGAGTTGGAGCGTGAGGCACAACGATTGGCTCCAAAATCAGACGCTGAACTTGCCACCATGGGGGCAATTCAACAAAAAGCGTTGGAAAATTTAGCTGGCTATTTGGCGTCAGATTTTATAGATGTATACGTCGCTACCTCTATGCGGAGTGATGCCGACTATGTTTCCGTAAATCACTTTGTTCGTGGTTTGTTCATGCATGAGCATGTTCGACCATTACGTCTTCGTTATTTCAATCCTACTCAATCATGGATTGATGACCGAATCGCAAAAGGCCTGGTTGAGGCATTAATGCTGCGCCGCGCCTCGGTTACGGTTTACATGGCGCAAAAAAGTGACACTTTTGGGAAAGATTCAGAGGCGAGCGTTTCTCTGGGGCAGGGGAAACCCGTAATTGTTTATGTGCCGCGTTTGACATTTCCTGATGGATCATTTGATACAGAGGTTGTGTTTATAAAATCTCGCTCAGATTTGATTGCAATGCTTAATTCTGACGACAAAGATGATATCGATGATGCGGTGGATGAGCAGGCGATTTTTGGGAAACTGCTTACGCGACGATTGGAGCAATTAACTGAGGCTCATTGGTTAGAGTTAATCCGAGCACACTGGGCAGATTTTGATTTGCGTAGTGAGGCCGAACGAATTCAAGATCTGACTCTTCGTGCGAGTTATAGGCAATGGCTAGATAAATGCATCGAAGAAAATATTTTTGGTGGCAATTGGGTTGATATTAAGTCGCATGTAATAGGAATATTTGTTGCAAATGCGATTACATTTGAAAATAGAGCCCGTCTTTTTAGGGAAAGACATCCGTTAGCTTTGCAAGTAATTCTTTCATCCGGGGTACTAAATGGAATTTTGGTTGTTCGCTCGGTGGCGCAATGTGGCGATATTCTTGCAAAGTTGATAGAAAATGACCTGGATCTTGATCTGCAGAAAGATGAAATGAATTACCGTTTGGTGGAGAGAATTACTAAAAGCACCCTAAGAGTTATTTCTCGGCACCGGCTTTTGTCGAACGCTTTTCAAACATTTTATTCTTATGATTGATCGGGACAATAAAACCTCTTATCAAAAAATTAAATGAATATTACTGACTATAGAGATCACCTTTGGGATTATTTTTCGTTGCATGCTGAACAGCGACTTAAGACATTTCATTTTTATCTTATTTTGGAAACGGCGTTGATGGGTGCGGTATTAATCGCGAATAAAAACGAAATAGCTGGCAATAAGTTTTTATTGATACTTGGGGTATTGATGACGGCATTTTCAATAATATTTTGGAAGCTTGATCAGCGGACGCGCTATTTAATTAAGGTTTCTGAAGAGGGCCTCAGGGGTTTCGAGGAGCACGCAATCCGAGAATTTGGATTTGAGCGAACTAATGCTCCTTTTCTAAATGATCCTCAGTACAAGTCTGGGTTGAGAACATTCCCCTTGATTGAAGGGGCTTTTTCTTACTCTAAGTGCTTTGGTTTTGTTTTTTTTATATTTGGGTTTATTGGTGTTGGACTGTGTTTGTGGATGCTGACGAGTTTGTCAAATTTTTCGTGTGGGCTGAATGTTTAGTTTGAAATGTCTTTTTAAAAATTATCACCGTTTATTGTTAAGTGATTAAACACGCTAACCCTAACCGCTCTGGCGATCTCGCCCGTAACGTCGAAACTGCCCTCCGCTTCAAGCAAAAGCAGGGCACGCCAGAGATGCCGCAGGTCGAGAAGGAAGTCCTCGCGCCGAACTATGATCGCGTGCGCGGCGGCAATCTGCATCTGGCGAACAACGCCCGCGACCAGGGCTGGCCGCATCCAGCGCTGTACCTGCGTGCGGCTTTTCCCGACCGCGTGGATGTGATCGAGCGGGTGATCGCCGACGGCGACCGCGTCGGCCTGCTGTTCCGCGTCACCGGCACGCATACCGGCAATTTTTTCGGCATTCCGCCCACCGGCAAGCGCGTTGATGTGTATGAAGTGGCGCTGCTGCGCATCGTCAACGGCCAGATGGTCGAGGGCTGGTTCATGATGGACGAGGCGGAGCTGCTGCGGCAGCTCGGCGCTAAACTGCCGCCGCGCCCCGACGGCCGGCTCATCGTGCCGCCGCTGCCAAAGACCGCGGATGCTGCAGCCTTCATTAAAACACTGGAGATGCAGCCTGCGACTTCCGGGCTGGCGCGCAACAAACTTGCGGCGGCACGCACCCGGCTGTCGACCGAAGCGAAGGAAGGGCTGGCCGCCGGCCACCGCAATCTGCGTTACGGCTTCGAGCATACGCGCGGCTACAGCAAGGCCAAAGGCTTGGGCGAACTGAATCTGAATGCGGCGTTTGCCGATCGACGCTACGGTCTGGATGTGCTGATGGCGGAAGGCAATCAGGTTTGGCTGCGATTCAACGTCAGCGGTGTCCACAAGGGGCCGTTCTGCGGCATTCCGGCGACCGGCGTACAGATGGGCGTCAAGGCCGTGGCGCTGCTCGATTTTGATGCGGCCGGCAATATCACCAGCAGCTGGACCTTTGCCGACGAGCTGGGTGTGCTGCTGCAGCTCGGACAACCGAACCTGCTGCTGGAATAAGTCGCGCGAACAGGCAGCGGGAATATCCGCAGCCGTCGGGCTGTTCATGCAGTGCCATAACAATCCATGGATCGGAGGAGCGCGATGCACATCATCAGGTCAGGCGTGGCCGTCTGTTTTGCAGTGCTGGCGCTGGGCGCGGAAGCGGCACAG
>CAZSIR010000090.1:0-8677 GCA_964606765.1 uncultured Bordetella sp.
TCTCCGCCTGCATTTCAAAGCCGATTGCCCCGCCCTCGTCGGTGCGATACAGGGCACTGCCGAGTTGCTGATACCGCGCCACCACCTCGGCATGCGGATGGCCGAAACGGTTGCGGTAACCCGTCGCATAGATCACCGCGCGCGGCGCGACAGCCTGCACGAATTCTTCCGTCGATGAGGTTTTGCTGCCGTGATGTGGCGCGACCAGCACATCGGCCCTGAGTTTTTCCGGCTCACGCTTCAGCAACGCGGCTTCGCCACGGCGCTCGATGTCCGCCGGAATCAGCACACTGCCGCCGGCCGTGCTGATCTTCAGCACGCAGCTGCGGTCATTGGTCTTGCGCGCCGCCGCTTCATCCTCTGCATCGGGATACAACAATTCAAAGCGCACGCCATTCCAGTCCCAGTCATGTCCCGCGCGGCAGCGCTGCTCCTGCGGCGACAGCAGCACCAGCGGGTCCATGTCCGGCAGCGAGGACAGCACCTCACCCACCGGCAGCGCCTGCAATACCGATAACGCGCCGCCGGAATGGTCGAGGTCGTCATGGCTGATGATCATGCGGTCCAGGCGCCGGATGCCCGCGGCACGCAGGTACGGCACGATGATGCGGTTGCCGCTGTCGATCGACGGCCCGAAAGCCGGGCCGGTGTCGAACAGCAGCGCATGGTCCTTGGTCTGCGCCACCACCGCGAGCCCCTGTCCGACATCCAGCACCGTCAGGCGCAGCACGCCGTCCGCCGGCGGCGCGGGCGCAATCAGCAGCATCGGCAGGAAAGCGAAAACGCCGATCCAGCGCGCCGGAAATCCCCTCGGCAGCAGCATCCACACCGCGCCCGCCATCGCGGTGATGACGGTCCACGCCGGCGGCGCATGCTGTTCCCAGGCGGCGTCGGGCAAGGCACTGAGCCCTTGCAATGCTTCGGCGCACCACGCCATCAGCCATTGCGAAAGCTGCAACAGCGCATCGACCGGGATCACCAGTCCGGCCAGCGCCAGCGGCACCACCACCAGGCTCACCAGCGGAATTGCCAGCGCATTGGCGACGGGCGACACCAGCGACACCTGCTGGAACATCGCCAGCAACGCCGGCACCAGCGCCAGCGTCACGGCCCACTGCACCCGTGCCCAGGTCATCAGCCAGTGCGGCTGGCGCAGCCGGTTCACCGACACCAGCATGATGATCGCGACCGCCCCGAAAGACAGCCAGAACCCGGGCGCGAGTACCGCCCAGGGATCGATCAGCAACACGACCAGCAATGCGCTCGCCAATACCGGGCCCGCCGCCGTCGCGCGCCCCGTCCACAGCGCAAGCGCCACCACCGCCAGCATGAACACCGTGCGCTGGGCCGGCACCGCAAAACCCGCGAGCGCGGCATAGGCGAATGCGGTCAGCAGTCCGGCCGCGGCAGCCGCTTTGACCGCGGGCAGCCGCAGCGTCAAGCGCGCGCTGCGGCGCCACAGCGCATTCACCAGCGCGAATGCGAGCCCGGACAGCATGGTCACATGCAGGCCCGAGATCGACATCAGGTGGTTCACGCCGGTGCGGGTGTAGACCTGCCATTGCTCCGGCGGGATTGCGCGCTGGTCGCCCATCGCCAGCGCCGCAATCACGCCGGCGGTCGGCGCATCACCCAGCACGCGCTGGATGCGCGAGCGCATGCGTTCGCGCAGGACTTCAATCCAGTAACGCGGCGCGTGCACCATGGCCTGCAGTTTGCGTGCGCCTGTCGCCGTTGCCTGCTTTTGCCGCACATATCCGGTGGCGCGCAGGCCCTGCTCCAGCAGCCAGGCTTCGTAATCAAAGCCATGCGGGTTGGCAAGGCCGTGCGGCCGCTTCAGGCGCACCGTCAGTTGCCAGCGTTCGCCGGGATGAATGTCGGGCAGGGTTGCCGGCCTGTCATCGCGCGCAATACCCTCCCGCAATGACTGACCCCACCACGACAGCACGATGCGTTGCGGCACCTGCGCCTCCGGCGTGAGGATTTGTTCGACGTTGAACTCGAAGCGCAGGCTGCGTTCATAGCTTTGCGGCAGACTGGAAACAACGCCGATGACACTGATGTCGCGGCCTTCCCATTCCGGCGGCAGCGCATCGGCCAGACGCCACTGCGCACAGGCCGCGGCCCAGATGAAACCCGCCCATGCGCACAAGCACAGGATCAGCAGCCGGCGCAGCACCAGCCGCAGCCGGCCTGCGCCGCGCAGCAGCAGGAGCAGCGCCGCACCCGGCGGCAGCGCGGCCGCCCATGACAACGCCGGCAGCGCCGCCTGCTGCTGCAGCCACCAGATTCCGACCGCGAAGGCGATAATGGATGTGACCACGATAGTCCCCTGACCAGTCCACTAACGCAGCGCCCCGGCGCCCGCTGACCAAAACGCTACAATCCGGCTCCACGCTGCACTGCACATGCCCCGCAAATACTTCCGCAAATACCTGCCCACCCACCAGTCGATCACCGGCAACCGCTGGATCGCGTGGTGCGGGCCCTGGCTCAAGCACCACAACCTGTGGCATCTGCACCGGCGCTCGGTCGCGGGCGGCGTCGCCGTGGGCCTGTTTGCGGGTCTGGTGCCGGGACCGCTGCAGATCCTCACCGGCGTGCTGCTGTCGATCCTGTTCCGCGTCAACCTGCCGGTGGCGGCACTGATGACGCTCTATACCAATCCGCTGACCATCGTGCCGCTGTATTACATTGCCTACCGTTACGGCGCGCTGGTGACGATGCATGATTCAGCCGAACCGCTGCCGGCCGGTTTCAGCATGAGCGGCCATGACCTGACCAGCTGGATACCGGCGCTGATCGACTGGATGGTATCCCTTGGCAAGCCGCTGGCCGTGGGACTGCCGCTGCTCGCCGTCACGCTCGCTGCCATCGGTTATGTATTGGTGGACCAGGCCTGGAAAATGCACGTGCGCTGGACCTGGCGTCGCCGCATGCAGGAACGCAAAAGACCAATGGATAAAAACCCATGACCGCACCCGCCTACTGGAACCGCGCGAAACGCGAGCTCAAAAAAGCCGATCCGGTGCTGGCCGCGCTGATCAGCAGACACAAGGGACTGACGCTGGCCAGCCGCGGCGACGCCTTCCAGACCCTGGCCCGCTCCATCGTCGGCCAGCAGATTTCGGTGAAGGCCGCGCAAAGCGTGTGGGACCGCTTCGCCGCCGCGGTCGGCGACATGCAGCCGAAGCGCGTGCTGAAACTGTCGGAAGAAAAACTGCGCGGCTGCGGGCTTTCTGGACAGAAAGTGAAATACCTTTGCGACCTGTCGCAGCGCTTCGCGTCTGGCGCCATCGACGTGAAGCGCTGGCACGACATGGATGATGAAACCCTCATCGCCGACCTGACGCAGGTCAAGGGCATCGGCCGCTGGACCGCGGAAATGTTCCTGATTTTTTATCTGACGCGGCCCGATGTGTTTCCGCTGGGTGACCTCGGCGTGCAGCGCGCGCTGAGCCTGCATTACAACAAGGGGCGTCCATTGCCGGACCGCCGCATCGCGGCGCTCGGCAAACTGTGGTCGCCGTGGCGCTCGGTGGCCACCTGGTATCTGTGGCGCAGCCTGGACCCGGTACCGGTGGAGTATTGAACAGGAGCCGCTGAACAGGACCCGATGCGCAGGACCCGATCCACCAGCTATAAAATATACAATAAAATCAGATACTTATAAAATACCTCTATGGAAACCCCCACCGCACCGGCGGCGCCGTCGCCCAGCCATCAGGAATTTGTCTCCGCGTACCGCGAAGGCCGCATCGTCGTCAATTTTGATCCTGCGCTGGCGGCGCGTTTTCTCAGCGCAAGGCTGCTGCTGCCGCTGTTCATGATGCCGGTGCTGGGCATCGGCGTGGCGCTCGCACTGGTCGGATGGATTGCGACCGGACTGATCGTGATCGCGCTGGGCATCATCGTGCCGCGGCTGATCAAGCGCGGCGCGCCGCATTTCCTGCTGCAGCAATCCCTCGAAGACGAAAATACCTACCGCAACCTGCTGCAGTCCGGCGTGATGCAGATTGTCACGCGCGGACCCGCGTGAACGGTTTCAGGCTGCCGTCTTCCAGTTCAAGTATGCGGTCGGCGCGTTCCGCAATGCGCGGATCGTGGGTCACAATGACAAAACTCGTGTTCATGTCGCGGTTCAGCTGCAGCATCAGGTCGAACACCGTTTCCGCCGTACGCCGGTCAAGGTTGCCGGTCGGTTCATCCGCGAGCACACAGGCCGGCTGCGTCACCAGCGCCCGCGCCAGCGCCGCACGCTGACGTTCGCCACCCGACAGTTCGCCGGGCGTATGCGTCAGGCGATGGCCCATGCCCACGGCCTCCAGCATTTTTTTTGCCGCGGCCAGGGCCTGCGCACGCGGTTCGCGGCGGATGATCAGCGGCATCGCGACGTTTTCCTCGGCACTGAATTCCGGCAGCAGATGATGGAACTGGTAGACAAAACCCAGCGCCCGGTTGCGCACCAGGCCGCGCTGCTTTTCGCTCTGCCCCGACAGCGGCTCACCGAGGATGCTCACCTCGCCCGCACTCGGCGCATCCAGACCGCCCAGCAGGTGCAGCAGGGTGCTTTTGCCGGAACCCGATGCGCCGACGATGGCGATGCGTTCGCCCGGCATCACGTCCAGATCGATGCCCAGCAGCACCGGCACCGCATCGACGCCCTCGCGGTAGGCCTTGCGCAGGCCGCGACAGGCAATCACCGGAGTACCCGTCTTATTCATAACGCAGCGCCTCCGCCGGATTGACCTTGGAGGCGCGCCAGCTCGGGTAGATCGTCGCCAGCACCGACAGCACGAAAGCGACCACTGCCGTCATCACCACGTCACCCGCCTGCAGCTGCGACGGCAGGTCGGCAATCTGGTAAACGTCCTGCGGCATGAACTTGATGTGGAACAGTTTCTCGATGAAGCCGATGATGCTGTCCACGTTCAGCGCGCCGAGTATGCCGAACACGATGCCGAAGCCGACGCCGATGACGCCGATCAACGTGCCCTGCACCATGAAAATGCGCATCACCTCGCCCGGCGAGGCACCCATGGTGCGCAGGATGGCAATGTCCGCCTGTTTCTCGCGCACCATCATGTACAGGCTGGCCACCATGTTGAAGGCGGCGATGGCAATGATGAAAAACAGCAGCAGCGACATCATGCGTTTTTCCAGTTCGACGGCGCGGAAATAGGTCGCGTTGAAATTCGACCAGTCGCTGACGGAGACTTCCGGCGGCAAGGCCGCCAGCAGTTCACGCGCCACCTGGCGCGCGAGGAACAGGTCATCCAGTTTCAGCCGCACGCCGGAAACCTGGTCTTCCAGTCGATACAGGCGCTGCGCATCGGCGATATGCAGCACCGCGAGGCCGGCGTCGATTTCGTAATGCCCGACCTCGAAGGTGCCGGTCACCGTGAACTGGCGCAGCCGCGGCAGTATGCCCGCCGGCGTGACCTGCCCCTGCGGCGCCACCAGCACCACCTTGTCGCCCAGGTTCACACCCAGAGCGCGCGCCAGCGGCGCGCCCAGCACCACGTTGTATTCGCCATCGCGCAGGGATTCCAGCGTGCCCGAGCGCATGTGTTTGCCGATTTCACTGACCCGTTCTTCCGCCGCCGGGTCGATGCCGCGCAGCAGCGCGCCGCGCACCCGGCCGCCGCTGGTCAGCAGGCCCTGAGCCGATACATAGGGCGCGCTGGCGGCCACATGCGGATGCCTGTCCGCGATTGCGGCAACAGCCTGCCAGTCCTTCAGCGATTCCCCGAGGCCGGTGATCTGCACATGGGCCACCGCACTCAGCATGCGGGTGCGCACCTCGCGCTGGAACCCGTTGAACACCGACAGCACGGTGATCAGCACCGTCATGCCCAGCGCAATGCCGATCACCGAGATCAGCGAAATCACCGAAATGAATTTTGTGCGCTGGCGCGCGCGGGTGTAACGCAGGCCGACAAATACCGGAAATGAATTCACGGGCAATCACGAAAAATCAAAGGCGCAGTGTGCCACAAATGCCCCGCAGCGTTCCGTCACCCGGACAGCACATGCTAGACTCGCCGCAAGACGTTTCACCGGCACCGTGTTTCACATCCGACCGCCGGACGCCCATTTCATCCTGATCCGATTTCGTGCACCTCACCCTGTTCATCCCCGATCTGCTGCCGGCTCAAGGCGGCGAATCCCTGCTGAAAGGAAACCTGCCGGTGCTGCGCCGCATGCTCGGTCGCGGTGAACGGCAGCGTTTCCCTGCGATCGATGCGGAAATCTGGCTGTGCCAGGCCTTTGAGGTCGAACAGCGGGAAGACTGGCCGGTGGCGGCACTGACCGCGACCGTCGATGGCCTCGACACCGCAACCGACAGCTGGCTGCGCGCGGATCCGGTTTTCCTGCAGCTACAGCGCAACGGTACGCGGGTGATGGCCGCACCGGCCCTCAGTCTCAATGATGAGGAAAGCGCCGCGCTGGTTGCCGCACTGAATGCCCATTTCAGTGCTGACGGCATCACGCTGCTTGCGCCCCATGCGACACGCTGGTACATCCGGGAATCCGCGTCGGCCGGCATTGCCGCGCCGATGCTGAGTGCGACCGCAGGCCGGTCGATGCCGGCATTCTCCGGTTCGCGCGCCAGCCATTGGCACCGCATGCTCACGGAAGCACAGATGGTGCTGCACGAACATCCGGTCAACCAGGCGCGTGAAGCCCGCGGCCTGCCGGTCATCAACAGCCTGCTGCTGTGGGGCGGCGGCCGCAAGCCCGCCGTACCAGGCCGGCATTTTTCGCGGGTCTGGAGCGATGATCCGCTGGCCACGGCGCTGGCCGTGCAAAGCGCCGCCGATGCCGGCGGCACGCCTGCCAGCGCCGCGCTGTGGTTCGGCAACCGCCCTGACCCCGCGGGGCGCCACTTGATTACGATAGACCGTGTCCACCATGCCGCGCGTTATGCCGGGCCCGAGGCCTGGCTGAAAGCGCTGAAATCCATGGAAGAACTGTGGTTCGGACCGCTGTGGCGCGCGCTCGACGGCCCGCTGCAGGAACTGGTCATCGTAGCGACAGGCCCCGAGCTGTGCCTGCGCTGCACCCTGCGCCGCGCCGACAAGATGAAATTCTGGCGGCGCGCCCCGGACTGGCCGGATCTCGGCGGCGCATGAGCCTGATCGTCACCCGCAGTGTTGACGGGAATGCCGTCGCGCAGCTCGTGGCCGAGGGCCTGTCCCCCTTCATGGCGCGCATTTACGCGGCGCGCGGCATCACCAGCCGCGGCCGGATCGAGCCCGATCTGGCGCAACTGATTCCGCCGGAACGGCTGCACAACGCCGGGGAAATGGCATCGCTTCTGGCCGACACCATCGCTGCGCGCAAAAAACTGCTGATCGTCGCCGACTACGACGCCGACGGCGCCACCGCCTGCGCGGTCGGCCTGCGCGCATTGCGCCAATTCGGCGCCGATGTTGATTACCTCGTGCCGAACCGCTTCGAATATGGCTACGGCCTGACGCCGGAAATCGTGCAGCTCGCCGCGGCGGAAAAAAAACCGGATGTGCTGGTCACGGTCGACAACGGCATTGCCAGCATTGACGGGGTCGCCGAGGCCAACCGCCTCGGCATGAAGGTGCTGGTCACCGACCATCATTTGCCCGGCGACCGCCTGCCGGACGCCTGGTGCATCATCAACCCCAACCAGCCCGGCTGCGATTTCCCGAGCAAGAACCTCGCCGGCGTCGGCGTGATGTTCTACCTGATGCTGGCACTGCGCGCGGAATTCCGCAGGCGGGGCGCCTATGCCGGCAAATCCGAACCCAATCTCGGCGCCCTGCTTGATCTCGTGGCACTGGGCACCGTTGCCGATGTCGTCAAACTCGATGACAACAACCGGCTGCTGGTGCAGCAGGGCCTGCAGCGCATGCGCGCCGGACGCGCACAGGCGGGAATCAGCGCTTTGTTCAACGCCGCCGGGCGCGATATCCGCCGCGCCGGCACCTACGACCTCGGCTTTGTCGCCGGACCGCGCCTGAACGCCGCCGGCCGCATGGACGACATGTCCGTGGGCATCGAATGCCTCACCACTGATGATCCCGGCCGCGCCGCGGACATCGCGCGCCAACTGGACCAGTTCAACCGCAAACGGCGTGACGTCGAAGCCGGCATGCAGGAATCCGCACTGGCCAGCGTGGAACCTGTGACACCCGGTTACTCGCTGAGCCTGTATGAGCCAGGCTGGCACCAGGGCGTGATCGGCATCCTCGCCTCGCGGCTGCGCGAGCGCTTTCACCGGCCGACTTTTGTTTTTGCCGCAGCCGGCAATGGCGAGATCAAGGGTTCCGGCCGCTCGATTCCCGCGCTGCACCTGCGCGATGCGCTGGATCTCGTATCCAAACGACATCCGGAACTGATCGTGCGATTTGGCGGCCACGCCGCGGCCGCCGGCCTGACGCTGCATGAAAACGGCTTCAATGCCTTCCGTGATGCCTTCGAGTCAATTGCCGCCGAACTGCTGACCCCGGCTGACCTCGAACGTGAATGGGTCACCGACGGCTCATTGCCACCGGAGGAGATGACCCTTTCCAACGCAGCGATTTTGACCGACAGCGTCTGGGGCCAGGGCTTTCCGGAGCCGCGCTTCCACGATCGCTTTGAAGTCGCCGCGCAGCGCATCGTTGGTGAACGCCATCTCAAACTGCAGCTGCGCCGC
>CAZSIR010000090.1:8777-12552 GCA_964606765.1 uncultured Bordetella sp.
AAAAACCATGCGGGCATTACGAATCGACGCCATGCTGCTGTCGGGCCTGCTGCTGGCGTTCCCGGCGCTGGCGCCGCCGGTCTGCGCGAATGACGGCGTACTCTACGAAAAGACATCCGAGTACGGAACGATTGTCATCACCGATGAAGGCAACGGCCTGCGCGCACTGCGCTTTGGCCGCAACGGCGTGCGCCAGAGCCTGGTCAAACCCGGCGATCCGGAATATCTCGGGCTCGGCTATACACCGGTGGCGCTGGCCGGCCTTGCACTGTGCAGTGAACCGCGGCGCTTCCTCGTCATCGGGCTCGGCGGCGGCACGCTGCCCGCCTTCCTGCGCAGGCACTACCCTGAGGCTGACATTGATGCCGTCGACATCAATCCCGAAGTCGCGCAGGCGGCGATCACCCAGCTCGGTTTCCGCGAAGATGCGCGCATGCGCATCCACATCACGGATGGCCGCAGGTTCATCGAGTCGGTGCAACAGCCCTACGATGCCATTTTCCTCGATGCCTTCGGCGCCGATGCGCTGCCGTCGCACCTGACCACGGCGGAATTCCTCTCGGCCGTGCGCCGCGCCGTGCGCGAGGACGGCGTGGTGATCGGCAACCTCTGGAGCAGCGCGACCCGCCCGCCCTACGACTCGATGGTGCACACCTACCGGGAGACCTTCGGCGCATTGCATGTATTGCGTGTTGCCGGCACCAACAACCGCATCCTGTACGCGCTGCCGCGCAGGCAGGCGCTGTCGCGAACGGCGCTGGCGGAACGCGCGCAAAAACTTGCGGCCGACAAAAATTTCCGCTTCGACCCCGCCCCGCTGATAGAACGCGGGCTGATGCCCGCCGACACCGCGGCATTCGGCGGCAAACTGCTGACCGACGCCACGATCGGCCAATAAGGGGCCGCCCTGCGGTCGCGGATACGGCCCGCGGCCCGATATAATTGCCCGCACAACAACGCGCCGGAAATCCATGCCGGCCTCAACCTGGAACCCGACATGAAACCAGACCTCATCCTGACCGCGAAGGGTCATCAAGGCACGCAGAAACGCATGGAGAACGAATTCTCCCTGATCAAGCTCTGGGAGGCTCCGGACCGGGCCGCAGCGCTCAAGGCGGCCGCACCCCGGATCCGCGCGCTGGCCCATACCGGACACAGCAAGGTTGATGCTGCGCTGATGGACGCGCTGCCGAAACTGCAAATCATCGCCAACTTCGGCGTCGGCGTGGACCAGATCGACCTCGACGCCGCCAAACAGCGCAACATCATCGTCACCAACACCGCCAACGTGCTGAACGACTGTGTCGCCGACTGCGCGATGGCGCTGGTGCTGAACACGCTGCGCAAGTTTCCGCAGGCCGACAAATACCTGCGCGCCGGCCGCTGGAAAAGCGACGGCACCTACCCCTTCACTACCTCGCTCGGCGGCAAGACCCTGGGCATCCTCGGCCTCGGCCGCATCGGCGAGGAGATTGCGGTACGGGCGCAGGCCTTCAAAATGAACATCCGCTACCACAACCGCAGGCGGAAGGATGTGCCCTACGCCTATGATCCGGACGTCGTGACGCTGGCAAAGAACTCGGATGTGCTGGTCGTCATCACCCCCGGCGGCCCGGAAACCAGCAAGCTGGTGAATGCCGCGGTGCTGGACGCTCTGGGCCCGCAGGGTTTCCTCGTCAACGTCGCCCGCGGCTCGGTGGTCGACCAGGCAGTGCTGCTGCAATATCTGCAGGAGAAAAAAATTGCCGGTGCCGGACTCGATGTCTTCGAGAAGGAACCCGATGTGCCGCCGGAGTTTTTTGCACTGGATAACGCCGTGCTGATTCCGCACATGGCCAGCGCCACCCATGAAACCCGGACCGCGATGGGCAATCTGCAGATCGAGAACATCCTGCTGCACCTGGCCGGCAAACCGGTGAAAACAAGGGTGGATTGATTTGCCTTGGCTCGCTTGCGTTTCGTAATCCGTTTCTTCCGCACGGCCGGCATCCTGCTGGTTTGCTGCTTGCCCGCATCGGCCGCAAGCGCAAATGCCGCCAAACCGGAAACCGGCGTGCGGCACATCAAGATCGGCACGCTCGATCGCCACTACGTCCTGCATGTTCCGTCGACGCTGCCGAAGGACAGGACCGTTCCCCTGGTGCTGATGTTTCATGGCGGCGGCGGCACACCCGGGCATGCCGAACGCGAAACCGGTTTCAGCCGTCTGGCCGACCGGGAAGGATTCCTCGTCGCCTACCCCCAGGGCCACAACAAAAGCTGGAATGATGGCCGCGCCAGCGCATCGATCGCCGCCCAGCGCGACCAGGTCGACGACGTCGGCTTCGTAGCCGCGCTGATTGAGGACGTGGCCAGGATTTACCAGGTCGATGAAAAGCGCATCTTCGCCACCGGCATCAGCAATGGCGCAACCTTTTCCCACTTCCTCGCGGCACGGCTGTCCCGGCGGATTGCGGCCATCGCCCCGGTTGCCGGCGGCATCGCGCAGCCCCTGAGTCAGGACTTCAGGCCCGAAGACCCGGTTTCAGTGCTGATCATGCAAGGCACCGCGGATCCCCTCGTGCCCTACCATGGCGGCGAGATCAGGCTTCCTTGGGGCACCACCCGCGGCGCCATCATAGCCACCGAGTCTTCGGTCCGGCTCTGGTCGGAACACAACGGCGCCCGAAGCACCGCCATGCCCAGGACATGGCCGGACACTGATCCCGCGGACGGCTGCCGCATCACGCAATCAAGTCATGCCGGCGGACGGGGAGGAACGGCGGTAATTCTGTACCGCCTGGAAGGCGCAGGCCACACATGGCCTGGCGGAACGCAGTATCTGCCCAAAGGCGTCATCGGCGGGGTATGCCGCGACATCAATGCCACCGCGGAAATCTGGCGTTTTTTCAAGGCGCATCCGAAACCCTGAGCAACGGGCCGGGCTTTCCCCGCTCCCGTCTGGCAGTACAGAAGCCTGCCCGCTGCGGTAATATCGGCGTTTTTCGCGGAAATCCCATGGAAGCCGAACGCATCAACGCCATCGACAATCGCCTGCACGATCTGCAAGAACGTACAGGAGCGTTGCGGAGGTATCTTTGACTACGAGACAAAAACACGCCGTCTCGAAGAACTCATCAAGCTGAGCGAGGATCCCGCGCTGTGGAATGACGCCGCGCGCGCGCAGGAAGTCGGCCGCGAGCGCAAAACCCTGGAAGGCATCGTGCTGACCCTGCGCGACCTCGACCGTGACCTGCGCGACGCGCAGGAACTGTTCGAAATGGCGCGCGGCGAAGCAGACGACAACACC
Source organism: uncultured Bordetella sp. (assembly GCA_964606765.1). GTDB lineage: Bacteria > Pseudomonadota > Gammaproteobacteria > Burkholderiales > SG8-41. The sequence continues at coordinate 12,067 of CAZSIR010000090.1, forward strand.
CTGACCGGCATCGAGCAGGACGCCGGCAAGCTTGCCGGCATCGTCGAGGACATGGAATTCCGCCGCATGTTCGCCAACCCGATGGATCCGGCCAACTGTTTCCTCGACATCCAGTCCGGCTCCGGCGGCACCGAAGCCCAGGACTGGGCTTCGATTCTCGAACGCATGTACCTGCGTTATTGCGAGAAAAAGGATTTCCGCGTCGAAGTACTGGAAGAATCCGCAGGTGACGTCGCCGGCATCAAGAGCGCATCGCTGAAAATCACCGGCGACTATGCCTTCGGCCACCTGCGCACCGAAACCGGCGTGCACCGCCTGGTGCGCAAGTCGCCCTTCGATTCGAACAACCGCCGACACACGTCCTTCGCCAGCGTCTTCGTCTACCCGGAAGTCGACGACTCCATCGAAATCGACATCAATCCCGCCGATCTGCGCGTCGACACCTACCGCGCCTCGGGCGCCGGCGGCCAGCACATCAACAAGACC
>CAZSIR010000091.1:0-12472 GCA_964606765.1 uncultured Bordetella sp.
TGTGCGACAAGAAAATCTCCAACATCCGTGACCTGCTGCCGGTACTGGAACAAGTTGCCAAAGCTGGCCGTCCACTGCTGATCATCGCAGAAGACATCGAAGGCGAAGCGCTGGCGACCCTGGTGGTCAACAACATCCGCGGCATCCTGAAGACCTGCGCCGTCAAGGCGCCGGGCTTCGGCGACCGTCGCAAAGCCATGCTCGAAGACATCGCCATCCTCACGGGCGGCACGGTGATTGCCGAGGAAGTCGGCCTGTCGCTGGAGAAAGTCACGCTGGCTGATCTGGGCCAGGCCAAGCGCATCGAGATCGGCAAGGAAGAAACCACGATCATCGACGGCAACGGCGACCAGAAATCGATCGAAGCGCGCGTCAAACAGATCCGTGCCCAGATCGAAGAAGCCACCAGCGACTACGACAAGGAGAAGCTGCAGGAGCGCGTGGCCAAGCTGGCAGGCGGTGTTGCGCTGATCAAGGTCGGTGCCGCAACCGAGCTCGAAATGAAAGAGAAAAAAGCCCGCGTCGAAGACGCGCTGCACGCGACCCGTGCCGCCGTTGAAGAAGGCATCGTCGCCGGCGGCGGCGTGGCCCTGCTGCGCGCCCGCCTCGGCATCGGCAAACTGAAAGGTGACAACACCGATCAGGACGCCGGCATCAAGATCGTGCTGCGCGCCGTGGAAGAACCGCTGCGCCAGATCGTCGCCAACGCGGGTGATGAGCCCTCGGTGGTGGTGAACAAGGTCGTCGAAGGCAAAGGCAACGTCGGCTACAACGCCGCGACCGGCGAATACGGCGACCTGGTGGAAATGGGCGTGCTGGATCCGACCAAAGTGACGCGCACTGCCCTGCAGAACGCGGCTTCGATCGCCGGCCTGATCCTGACCACTGCAGCGATGGTTGCGGAATCGCCGAAAGAAGACGCACACGCCGGACACGGCCACGGCGGCATGGGTGGCATGGGCGGCATGGGTGGGATGGATATGTAACTCGCTTTGCGAGTTACATATCCTGAGCAGGACGAGCAGGAGGGAACCGATGGTTCCCTCCCGAGCCCTCCCTCCTTCGGTATTGGATGTATCAGAAACCCCGCTTCGGCGGGGTTTCTTTTTTGCTTTGCCCGGTCGATTACAATGCGGCACCGGATCCCTACACAAAGCTGCCCATGCCCATCGAATACACGCTGCTGTCCATCCTGATTGCGCTGGTGCAAGTCGCGTTGTACCTCTTCCTTGGCCGCGGCGCGATGTATGTCTTCGCCGGCGCGACCCGCGAGCAGAACTTCATCTACCAGCTGTTCAAGAAAGGCACCGAACCGCTGGTCAAGCTCACGCGCTTCATCACCCCCCGGTTCGTCGTCGACCGCCATGTGCCGCTGGTGACGTTCCTACTGCTGGTGTGGATCGGCTTGTTGCTGATTTACCTGCGGCGCGCCATCTGTGTGGCACAGCAACTGAACTGTGCCTGACCCGCTATTGCCTTGACGCAAAACGGTTTTGAGGTTTAAATAGCGCCCTTTCGCCGGGTCCAGCCGGACGGCGAAGTCCAAATCCCCGCAGTTTCAGCAGTACCTCGCAATACGGGGCCGGGTAGCTCAGTTGGTAGAGCAGAGGACTGAAAATCCTTGTGTCGGCGGTTCAATTCCGTCCCCGGCCACCATCGATTTGCGAAGCGCAGCGAAGCAAAATCGATAACAGGCCAATGCAGTATTCGGCCACCATCGATTTGCGAAGCGCAGCGAAGCAAAATCGATAACAGGCCAATGCAGTATCCGGCGCCATCGATTTGCGAAGCGCAGCGAAGCAAAATCGATAACAGGCCGCTCCGTCCCCGGCCACCAATCCTTCGCTTACTTGCCTGGCTCGAACGACAGCTTCAGCGGCACGCCATTGTTGGCGATCGCATCCACTGCAACCGGCGGTTTGCTGTTCAAGCGCGCGGCGTCGAGTTTGAAGCGGTTGCGGAACGCATTGATGATGGTGTCCGCACGCGCCTTGCCGAGGTCTTCAACAGCCGCAGGCGGCAATGGCTGCAGTTCGATGAGTTTCTGGTGCATGGCGACGTAGAGCTCGCGATCGCCGGCTCCGCGGCCCACCAGCGCCAATGCAGCGTTGACGCGCCCGGCTTCGCGGCCCGCGGTCTTCTGGTAAGCCGTCGCGAACTGTGCCGCGGCATCACCACCGGCGCGTTCGTTGAGCATGGTTTCCAGCGCGCGCTGGATTTTCGCGCTGTCGAATCCGATCGGCCCCGGATCTTCGCCGGGTGCGAGCTTCAGCCCCTCGCGGACCGCGAGATCATTGCGCACGGCCAGCGCGCGCAATGCCCGGCTGTCTTCCTGGGGATGGTAGCTGCCCTGCACCACCAGCCTGAGTTGCGGCCGTTTTTGCAGGCCTTCCGCGACGCGGCGCATTTTTTCATATTCGGTGGGCAGGATGCGCGCGCCGCCCGGATCAAACACGATCTCACCCAGTGACTCGGCATTGGCGCCGAACAGCGAGCCCAGGGCGCGGAAGGGCGCGCTAACGATGTTCACGATGACGGTGCGGATGGCCTGCCAGATGACGTGGCCGTAGCTGAACTCCGGATTGTCGACATTGCCGGAAACCGGAACGGCAAGATCGATCTTGCCTTCACTGTCCGTCAACAGCGCAATCGCGAGATCCAGCGGCAGGTTTACGGCGTCCGGGCTTTCGACCCGTTCACCCAGCCTGAATTGTTCGAGCAATACCTTGTTGTCGCCGCTCAATTCGCTGTTGTTGAGCTTGTACTTCAGGTCGAGCGACACCTTGCCGGAGGCGATTTTCCGGCCGGCAAAAGTCGCCGAGTACGGGCTCAGCGGCGGCAATTCGACGTTGCGGAAGATCACCGCGATATCCATGAATTTTTTCGGATTGAAGGCCTGCAGGCTGCCTTCCGCGCGCGCCAGGCCGTAATCCTCGACGCGGCCTTCGAACTTCAGGCTGGCCCGCGAGTCCTGGGCCGACGACAGGCCGTTGACGGTGCCGTTCATCGATTTGACGTTGGTCGCAAACGGCAGCACCAGGCTCAGGTCGGCGAAATCCATTTCACCGCGTTCGACGCTGACCCGTTCGATGTTGATGGCCATCGGCGCGGTTTCGGCGGGTGCGGCAGCGGGTGGCGATGCCGGCGCGGCGGCCGCACGCGGGCGCAGCACCGCGGCGAGGTTGGTCGAGCGGTCCTTGTAAACCACCAATTTGGAATAAGGCCTGGCAAGGCTGACCTGGGCCACGCTCAGCGCATTTTTTCCGGTATCAAGATCGATGTCCGCGACCTGCACGTTCTGCCAGCTCACCAGGCGCTCGGCCGAACTTTCGATTTTCAGGTCGAGGTCGGCGATGCTCGCGCCGCCCTTGAACCGCAGAGCAGGCGGCTCGGCTTTGCCGTTGACGCTGACCTGGCCGGCGCTGCTGGCCTTGCCCGAGATCATCGTCAGCGTGGTTTCGCGCTTGAGTATGGGGTCGAGCGGCGTCAGTGCGATGTCGGTTACTTCAAAGCGCGCATCCGCAGACTGGCGCAACAGGTCGAGCGTGCCTTTGGCCTTGACGGCGCCGCCCTGTTTGATGCGCAGGGCCAGCTCGAAAGGGCTGGTGGCCTTCGTCGCCGGCAGCGTGACTTTTGAAACGGCGGCATTCAGTTTCTCGAGATCGTAGCTGATCGCAGGCTCAAACGACCGGTCGCTGAGCGCCACCGAATAGTCGGCAATTTCCGCGCGATCCACCGAGATCGTGAATCCGGCCTCCTGCAGTTTTTTGTCCTGGCGCGCCGCGAAGAGGCTGACCAGATGCAGGCTGCCATCGGCTTCGCGCCGGACCCAGGTGTGCCCGCCCGAGAGCCGGGCCAGCCCGGCGTGGATGGTCTGTTTTTGCAGATCAAAAGTGGCGCCCGTGACCTCGGCTGTATTCAGTGTCACCGGCGCTTCCTTTTCGTCTTCGGAGAGGACGCGGATGCCGTTCATTTTCATCGCGGCATCGCTGACCGTGAGCTGAAGCTGTTCGCCCAGCGAGGCGGCGGCGCCGAGGCTGATCGTCGCCTTCTCCGCCGTCATGCGCAGGGGTTTGCTGCGGCTTTTATCCAGCAGATTGAACGCCAGCGATTCGACGCTGACCTGGGGCAGAGACAGTTGCCATGGCGTGCCGCCTGCTGCCGCAGAGGCTGCGGATGGGGCGGCTTCAGTGGCGGCAGGTTTGCTGCCGGCAGAATCGCTGCGGACCACCGTGGCCCAGTCGGGATTGCCGTCCTCGTCCAGCACGAGGCCGAACATGCCATCGGCGACGCCGAGTTTCCTGAAGCCGAGGCTGCGCTGTGCAAGGTCGAAATTGCCGCCCTCAAGGGCGACGCTGCCCAGCCGGGCCATTACGGCGCCGTCCTGCTGCCGGGCAATCAACAGATCCTTCAGGCCGAAATTCAGTTCATCGGCCAGCATCTGCAGCTTGCCGCCGGAATACGTCAGCCGGTAGCGGACGCCCAGGCTGTAGCTGCCTTTCGGTTCTGCAATCGTCAGATGATCGCGCACGAATTGCCACAGGGTTGCGAGTTTGGCGTCCCTCAGGGTTACAGATCCGCTGGAATCCAGCGGTGACAGGCCGAGTTTTCCCTGCCATTGCAGGCTGCCGCCGTCGGGCAGCCGCGCGTTGAACGCATGCTCACCGCTGCGATTCGGCAGCGTCGAGATGTCATGCATTTCGAAATTGAAAGGGCTGATCTGCGCGCGCGCCGCCGGCTGCAGCGTATGGTCGGTAAAACGAAGGGCGCCATCGGTGATGACCAGTTGCTGCAGCAGGAGCCGCGGCAATGATGCCGGTTCCCTGTCCGCGTCGCCGGGCTCATCGTGGTCTTTTTCCCGGGGCAGCAGGCGCAGCAGGTTCAGGTTTTCCTTCGCATCCAGTTCGGCGTTGAGCAGCGGCCGCTCGATGCGGATTTCGCTGAAAGTCCAGGCCCAGCGCAGCAGGCTGGCCAGTTCAAAATTGACCAGCACCCGGCCGGCCTGCAGCACCGGGGCGCCATTTTTTTCTGCGATGAGAAGATCTTTGGCATCGAAGATCATCAAAAAGGGATTGATGTACACCGAGCCCAACGAACCCTGGGCGCCCAGATGCTGTTCCACGAGTTTCGGGAACTGCTGCCGCACCAGCCAGGGCGCGAGCAGAAAGCCGCTGACGGCATAAATCACCAGCAAGACGCCGGCGATTTTTGCCGGCCGGGTCAGCAGCAGCGTGCGCAGGCGGGCGATTTTGTCGGCGGTTTTGCTCATGACCGGCCGGAGAGTCAGTCGCTGTCAGCGTGCAGAATGGCGAAACCGGCCTGCAGGGCGCGCTCGATGCGGGCTTTTTCCTTTTTGATTTTTTCGTCATCCCAGTCCCACATGCCGGCCTTGACCTTCATTCCGGTGCGACCCTTGGCGACCAGCTCCTTCAGCCACTGCGGCGGACCTTTTTCGTCGTGCAGATGCGGATACAGTGCGCTGGCGACGAGGTCATGCGTGTCCCAGCCCGACATTTCCTTCTGTTTCATCGGGCCGCAGGCAATGAAGCGAAAGCCGAAGCCGTAGCGCACCGCGGTGTCGATGCCTTCGGCATCGGTGACGCCGTCGGCGATCAGGTACAGCGCTTCGCGCATCATCGCGTGCTGCAGGCGGTTGCCGACAAACCCCGGCACATCTTTCTTGACCCAGATCGGCGCCTTGTTCAGGTCTTTCAGCAGCTGCACCAGTTTTTCCGCGACCCCGGCGTCCGTCAGCGGTGAACTCACGACTTCAACCAGGGGCACCAGGTGGGCAGGCATGAAGAAATGGAGCCCGGCCACCCGCGCCGGATGCTTCAGTCCCTGGGCGATGTCGCCAATCGGGAAATTCGAGGTGTTGCTGGTCAGCGGGATGCCGGGCTTCGCCAGTGCTTCCACTTCAGCAAACAGTTTCTGCTTCAGCGGCAGATCTTCGGTCGCCGCTTCGACAACGATGGCGACATCAGCCCAGGGAATGGTTTTGAGTTCGGCATAACACTTCACCGAGGCGGCATGGCCGGCCGGGGCGCCGAGTTTGGCGAGGCCGCCGGTGATGCGCGCGGGCAATGCGTCGCGGGTTTTGGCCGACGGGCTCATCACATGCACGGTCCAGCCGTGGGCCGCGAACAGGGTGGCGATGTCGCCGCCCATGATGCCGCCGCCGATGACAACCGCGTGTTGGGTATTGCTGGACATGGCTTGATTTCCTTGGAATGGGGTCCGGGTTTCCCGGGCGCTGAAATGGAATTATATCGCCGGTGACAACGCGCTTTGTGCATCGTGCCTGCGGGAATGGTTAAATGTGGCGTATCGATCCGGAAAGATTCAAGGGAGGGGAAAATGCTGCAGAGAATTCGACGATCATCCGCGATGCTGGCTGCGTTGCTGGCGCTGGCTGCATTGCATGCGCCGCAGTCGCAGGCCCAGTTTGATCCCGCACGCGCCTACAAGCAGAGCCCGGAAGTGCGCCAGCGGTATCCCGATCCGGCGATTGTCTATGACACGCCGGGATTCACCAAAGGTCGCCAGGATTTCACGTCGCACGAGGAGATGCTGGCTTTCGTCGACAACCTGCGCCGCCGATCGGATGCGGTACAAGTACGCATGATCGGCGCGTCACAGGAGGGCCGGGTGATGCCGGCGCTGGTATTGTCAGGCGACGGCGTCCGGAACGGCGCCCAGGCGCGCCGGTTGGGCAGGCCGGTGGTCGTGCTCGCGGGCCTGCAGCATGGCAACGAGCCGGCGGGCGGCGAGGCGATGCTGGTACTGGCGCAGGAGCTGGCCCTTGGCAGCCTGCGGCCGCTGCTGGACAAGCTGACCGTGGTCATCGTGCCGCATTCCAATCCGGACGGCGCCTATTATTTCCGCCGCTCCCCGTACAGCACCGTCGACATCAACCGCGATCATGTCAAGGTGGATCTGCCGGAGACGCGGGCCCTGCATCGCGTGGTCGACGAATTCGATCCCCATGTGTTTGTCGATGCCCACGAGTTCAGCGTGGCCACCCGCTGGCTGGAAAAATTCGGCACCATCCAGTCCTACGACCTGATGGTGCAGTACGCGACCAATCCCAATGTGCATCCGGCGCTGACGGCGCTCGCTGACGGCAAATTCCTCGGCGCGCTGCGCGGCGATGTCACCCGCGCCGGGTATTCGCAGTTCTGGTATTACACCACCAGCTACAACCCGAAAAGCCTGCTGGTGTCGATGGGCGGCACCACGCCGGACATCGGACGCAATTTTGCCGGACTGCAGAACGCGGTGTCTTTCCTGATTGAAAGCCGCGGTGTCGGCATCGGCCGTGAAGGTTTTGCGCGGCGCGTGCATACCCATGTCGTCGCCATCACCAGCCTGCTCAATACTGCGGCGGCCAATGCCGGGGAACTGATCAAAACCGTGGAGGCGGCGCGTGCGGATATCGTGCGCCGCGGACGCGACCCGCAGCCGCAGGACATGCTGGCGGTCCGGCTGAAAAGCCCGGTCATCAAGCAGCAGCTGACAATGCTGGATCCGCAAAGCGGTGCGACGAAGGAAGTCGAAGTCGACTGGTCGGATTCGCTCAATGTCACCGCGGACATTGCCCGTGTACGGCCCTTTGCCTATGTGATGCCGCCGGTGTTCCACCAGATTGCCGAGCGACTGATGCACTCCGGCGTCGAAGTGCAGCGCCTGAACCAGCCGATCGAGCTGGATGTCGAGACCCTGCAGGTGACCGACCGGCGTGTCAGCAGCACCTACATCGAGGGACGCATCATCAGCACGGTCAGCACGGAAACTGCGGCCAGGCGCATCAAATTTCCCGCCGGCAGCTATGTCTACCGCATGGCGCAGCCGAATGCGAACGTGATTGCGGTGGCGCTGGAGCCGGAATCGCCGAGCAGCTTTGTGTCCTTCGGCATGATTCCAGTGGATAAAAAGGGGTCGCCGCCGACCGGATCAGCGCCCAGTGAAGTACCTGTGTACCGTCTGCTGCGTCCGGTGGAACTGGATACGCGCGCCGCCAGGCTGCAGCCGTGACGGCGGTGCGTATCCGTATCTTTTCGCCGGCTATTTGACCAGCGTCGCGCTCCAGGACGTACCCTGGGCATCGGGGCGCGGGCGCATCGAGCCCTGCATCACCGGGCCGCTGACGCGCCCGGTGTAGCTGGCGCTGCCGGCCGTGAAGCTGATCTGGTCGCCGCGCAGGCTGGTGTGGGTCAGGCGCCAGGTCATGCCGTCGGCATTGGTATAGGTGCCGTCGATGTCCTGGAATTTCTGCTTGAACTCCACCGAGCCGCTGCCCAGATTCCATTTGCCCTCGACCTTGGCCGGCACGATCCAGAGATAGGCGGTGCGGCCCTCGGTGGAATCGGTCTGGTCCGCGGCCCAGTCATCCATCGTGAAGGCGTGTGACACGATGCGCGTACCCGGTTTCATGTTGAGCAGGGTCGGCCGCAGTTTCAGGTTCAGGTACGGCAGCAGGTACATGGTTACCACGGTGGCCTTGCTGAAATCGGTGGCGAAAATATCGCCGCGGATGAATTCCGCCTTGTCGGACACGCCCTCACGCTGCGCATTGCGTTTGGCCAGTTCGACCATGTCCGGGTTGTATTCGATGCCGGTGGCTTTTACGCCGAACTGCTTGGCGGCGGTGATCACGGTGATGCCGTCGCCGGAACCGAGGTCATACACCGTGTCGGTCGGTTTGACGTCCGCCATCTTCAGCATTTTTTCGACCAGGCTTTTCGGTGTCGGCACCCAGATCACATCCTTGCCGGCCTGGCCGACCTGGGGCTTGAATTCAGTGGTGGTCTGCGCCTGTGCAGTGCCAGCCAGGGCCGCAGCGGCAAACAAGGCCGTCAAAACGATGTGACGAAAAAGCGAAGACATTTTGATCTCCAAGAAGGGGGTCAAAAGATTATGCCTGAACAAAAAGCGCGCAGCGTTACGGCAGCATCAGTCCGGCTTCGCACCCGAGGCCTTGACCACGGGCGCCCAGCGCGCGATTTCCGCCTTGATGTGCGCGGCAAATTGCTCCGGCGTGTTGGCGACGGGTTCAGCGCCGTCCGCGGCCAGTCGTTCCTTGACGTCGGGTCGTGCCAGCACCTTGACGATGTCGGCATGGAGTTTGGCCACAATGTCGCGCGGAGCCGCCGCCTGGGTCAGTACGCCGTACCACTGATTGGCGTCATAACCGGGCACGCCGCTTTCATGGATGCTCGGCACTTCGGGCAGGATGGCGAGCCGCTTCAGCGTCGCCACGCCCAACAGCTTCAGCCGGCCCGATTTGACATGCGGCATCAGCGCCGTCATGCCGGTGATGGTCATCGTGGTCTGTCCGGAGATCAGGCCGATCATGGCGGGGCCGGTGCCCTTGTACGGCACATGCACCAGGTTGATCTTGGCCAGCAGGCGGAAATATTCACCGGCGAGGTGCGAGGCGCTGCCGCTGCCGCCGGAGGCGTACAGCAGTTCGCCGGGTTTGGCTTTGGCGAGGGCAACAAATTCACGCGCGGTTTTCACCGGCAGCGAGGGATGCACGGCCATGCCGTTGGGTACCGTCGCCAGAACGGTGATCGGTGCGAAATCCCGGATCGCGTCATAGGGCAGTTTGGGATACAGCGTCGGGTTGAAACCGAAAGTGCCGACATGGCCCATCACGATGGTGTAGCCGTCGGGCGCTGCGCGTGCCGCCGCCTCAACGCCGATGGTGCCGCCGGCGCCGCCACGGTTTTCGACGATGACTTGCTGGCCCCAGGCTTCCGTGAGTTTCTGCGCCACCAGTCGGGCGAGCAGGTCGGTGCTGCCGCCGGGCGGAAAAGGCGCGATGAAACGCACCGGCTTGACCGGGTAATTGCCCGCTGTTTGCGCCAGGGCCGGACCCGCGATGATCCCGCCGCCGATCAGGACGATCGAATATAAATATTTGATTTTATTCATTATTTTACCGTCCGTCGGTGTTTCAGGTTTTGGGCCGGCCGTCGAGCGTTGCGCCGTTGTCGAGCAAGGCCTGGATCTCGGCAGCCGACAGGCCTGCTTCGCGCAGTACTTCCACGCTCTGCTCGCCGATTTTCGGCGCATGGCGGAAATCCCGGCGCACGCCGCGCGAAAACTTGTTCGGCAGTTTCATGTTCCAGATTTTGCCTTCGGTCGGATGGTCGAGTTTTTCGAAAAAGCCGATGTCCTTCAGATGCGGGTCCTGCATGATCTGGTCGAGGGTCTGGAAAGGCATCGCCGGTACATCGCTGCGATCAAAAATTTCCATCCACTCCGCGGTGGTTTTCTTTTTCAGGCCTTCGGCGCGGATGCTGAAATATTCCGGCGTGTGTTTGAAGCGCGCGGCGACGCTGTTGAAGCGCGGATCGGTCTTCAGTTCAGGACGGCCGATGGCGTCGAACACCGCAAAAGCCTGGCCGTCGGTATTGGCCGATACGCAGACCCAGCCGTCCTTGGTCGGCAGCGGGCGCGACTGCGGATCGATCAGGCGCGGATCGCCGACGTCGCCCAGCGGCGGGTCGAAGGTCTTCAGGTACATATGCTCTTCCAGCACCGACTTCACCATGTTCTCGAACATCGGCAATTCGACCGACTGGCCCTCGCCGGTGCGCTCACGGTGCAGCAGCGCCATCAGGATCATCTGCACGGCAATGAGACCGACGGTGCGGTCGGCGACCACCATCGGCAGGTAACGCGGCTCGCCCGTCGCCATGTGATACAGCGCGGCGATGCCGGCGGAACCCTGGATGATCGAGTCATAGGCGGGCTTGTCGCGGTAGCGGCCGTCCTGGCCGAAGCCGTACATGCCGCAGTAGATGATTTTCGGATTGATTTTGCAGACGTCTTCGTACGACAGCTTGAGCCGCGCCATTGCCGGCGGTCGCATGTTCCAGATCAGCACGTCCGCGGTTTTCAGCAGCCTGGCCAGCGCGTCATAGGCGCCGGGCTTTTTCATGTCCAGCACCAGCGAACGCTTGTTGCGGTTCAGGTGCAGGTATTTGCCCGACATGCCGGCGGTGCGGCCCTTGCCGGCGAGGAAACGCACGATGTCGCCGCCGGGGGCCTCAACCTTGACCACATCCGCGCCGTGGTCGGCAAAAGTCTGGGTTGCCAGCGGCCCGACGACCACCGACGTCATGTCGATGATCTTGATGCCTTCGAGGGGTCCGCCAGCCATTATCGATTTCCTTTCATGCAAACTCCGCTTCTGCGTTGAGGGCCACGGCCCCGGTATCGTCCTGAGCCCACAGTTTTGCGGTTTTGTTGTCGGCCGACGGTTCGCCGCACAGGGTGATGGTGCGGCCGACAAACAGCGCGCGCACATTGCGCGAGGACATGAATTTGATGGCAGTCGTGCCGTGGCTGCGCGCCAGTTCATACACCAGCAGCGTGGTCAGCCCGCCGTTCATCACCAGATTGGGATAACCCTCGGTGCCAGTGACATAGGGATGGTCGTAATGGATGCGATGGCCGTTGAAGGTCAGCGCCGAATAACGGAACAGCAGCACCGGGTCGGGCGTGACCTGGTGTGTCCATACCGCCTTGCCCGGGGCCGGCATCGGCGCCGCGGGCGGGGCGTTTTTGTCCGGTTCACCGCGGTAGACGATGTCCTGCTCCTCGCTGATGGCAAGGCCGCGCGGGCTTTTGATGTCGGTCTTCACCGTGACAAACACCATGCGCCCGCTGCGCCCGTCCTTGATGGTGACGTTCTGGATGGTCGATTCGCGCTGCACCTCATCACCGACCCGCAGCGGCGCAATGAAGGTCGTGCGCTTGCCGGCAAACATGCGCCGCGGCAGCGGCACCGGCGGCAGGAAATCACCGCGCTGCGGATGACCGTCGGGGCCGATCTGCGAATGGCGCACGATGCGCGGGAACAGGATCGAGTGCCAGCCGATGGGCAGCGGATCGCCGATCCTGGGAAAAGCATCTTCACGGTCGAGCGTGGCCGAGAGGCGGTCGACCGCGGGAACGGTGACGTAGTCGATCGCCATTTCACTGCGGCCTATCCATTGTTTCAGTGATTCAAGTTCGGTTGCAGCGGCGGTGCTCATGACTTCTCCAGGCATTTCGGGTTGCATTCGTTGCCATGTGGGTGAATTGCAGCATCAGCCCTTCATCGCGGCGAGAGTTTTTGATTCGCGCGCGGCGATGGCGTCAAAGCGTTTGAGCAGGCGTTCGGCGCGCACGATGATCGGAATGTCGATCATCTTGCCGTCGAGCGCGAAGGAACCGCGCCCGGCGGCGGCGGCTTCCTTGTCGAGCGCGATGACCTTGCGCGCATATTCAACTTCGGCGGCGCCGGGTTTGTACTCTTCGTTGACGATGGTGACCTGGCCGGGGTGGATGCAGCCGGCGCCCATGAAGCCGAAGTCGCGCGAGCGCCGGACCATTTTGCGGAAATTGTCCCAGTCGCCGAAGGTGGCGACGCTGTCGACAAAACCCAGCGGCATGATGCCGGCGGCATTGGCGGCGATGA
>CAZSIR010000092.1:0-12459 GCA_964606765.1 uncultured Bordetella sp.
AGTCCGGCAGCTACGCATGGATGTGGTATGCCGACATCGCGCTCGCCGCGCTGGCTGCCGTGTGCAATCTGCCGATCCGTGAAGCGGCGATTGCGCCGTCCGCCCAAGCGGCCTGAGGTCTTGCGTATACTCTGCCCCATCACCCGGACTACGGCTGATGGCCGAATCACATCCTGCAAATCCGCACCAGGCGGTGGAAAACATCTATCGCGCCGAGTCGCGCCGCGTATTCGCGACGCTGATCCGCCTGCTCGGCGACTTTGACGCGGCGGAAGAAGCGCTGCATGAAGCCTTCCGCGCCGCGCTGGAACAATGGCCGCGCGACGGCGTGCCGGACAACCCGCGCGCATGGCTGGTGTCGGCCGGCCGCTTCAAGGCCATAGACCGCATCCGCCGCGATGCGCGCATGGATGCGCTCGATGACGAAACCGCGGAAAACATCGCGGCGCCGGAAACCCCGGAACGCGAGGACATCGAGGATGACCGCCTGCGGCTGGTGTTCACCTGCTGCCACCCGGCGCTGCAGCCCGATGCGCAGGTGGCGCTGACCTTGCGTGAGGTGTGCGGCCTGACGACGGAGGAAATCGCGCACGCCTTCCTGACCTCGCCGCCGACGCTGGCGCAGCGCATTGTGCGCGCCAAGAACAAGATCCGCGACGCCGGGATTCCCTACCAGGTGCCGGCGCCGGAGGATCTGCCGGCACGGCTCGACAGCGTGCTGCGCGTCATTTACCTGGTCTTCAACGAAGGGTATGCCGCGTCATCGGGCGCGACACTGACGCGGCACGACCTGTCGGGCGAGGCCATCCGGCTGGCGCGGTTGATCGTTGATCTGCTGCCGGAACCGGAAGCCATGGGCCTGCTGGCGCTGATGCTGCTGCACGAATCGCGGCGCGCGGCGCGCACTTCGCCGACGGGCGACCTGGTGCTGCTCGAACACCAGGATCGCACGCAATGGAACCGCGCGCTGATCGCCGAAGGCGTCGCGCTGGTGGAGCGCGCGCTCGGCACACGGCGCATCGGTCCGTACGCGCTGCAGGCGGCGATCTCCGCGGTGCATGCCGAGGCCCCGGCCGCCGCCGCGACCGACTGGGCGGAGATTGTCGGACTCTATGATGTGCTGCTGCGGCTGGAACCCTCGCCCGTCGTCGAACTGAATCGTGCGGTGGCGGTGGCGATGCGTGACGGACCTGGCGCAGGACTCGTGCTGGTCAACGCCATCCTCGCCCGTGGCGATCTGGCCGATTACCGTCTCGCGCATGCTACACAGGCGGATCTGTGCCGGCGCATGGGCAAAAAACCGGAAGCGCGCGCGGCCTACCGGCGCGCGCTGCAGCTCACGCAGCTGGAACCGGAACGGCGCTTCATCGAGCGGCGCCTCGCCGAACTCGCACAATAAACTGTTGCACTTTCCGCTGCCTCCCCTGTCTGTAATAACATCCTGCTTCCCCGCCGCCGGCCATCAACATGTCTCTCATCATTTCCGTTGCAAAACTGACCAAAACCTATGCCTCGGGCTTCCGCGCGCTGAACGACGTCAGCCTCGACATCCGCAAGGGTGAAATTTTTGCCCTGCTCGGACCCAACGGCGCCGGCAAGACCACGCTGATCAGCATCATCTGCGGCATCGTCACCGCCAGCAGCGGCACCGTGCTCGCGGACGGGCTCGACATCGGACGCGACTACCGCGCGGTGCGTTCGCGCATCGGACTGGTGCCGCAGGAACTGGCGACGGACGCCTTCGAAACGGTGTGGGCCACGGTCAGTTTCAGCCGCGGCCTGTTCGGACGGGCGCCGGACCCGCAGTACATCGAGAAATTGTTGCGCGACCTGTCGCTGTGGGACAAGCGCAGCAACAGGATCATGACGCTGTCCGGCGGCATGAAGCGGCGCGTGATGATCGCCAAGGCGCTGTCGCACGAACCGGACATCCTGTTCCTCGACGAACCGACCGCGGGGGTCGACGTCGAACTGCGCCAGGACATGTGGTCGCTGGTGCGCAAACTCAAGGATGGCGGCGTGACCATCATACTGACCACGCACTACATCGACGAGGCCGAGGAAATGGCCGACCGCATCGGCGTCATCAGCAGGGGTGAACTGATCGTCGTCGAGGAAAAAGCCACGCTGATGAAAAAGCTCGGCCGCAAGCAGCTGACCGTGCACCTGCAGGAGCCGATGACGGCGATCCCGCCGGAACTGGGTGAATGGCGGCTGGCGCTGAACGCCGGCGGCACCGAACTCGAATATTCCTTCGACGCCCACCAGGAGCACACAGGCATCCCCGCGCTGCTGCGGCGCATCGGCGATCTCGGCATCGTCTTCAAGGACCTGAACACCCGGCAGAGCTCGCTCGAAGACATCTTCGTCAGCCTGGTCAGCGAAAGAAAATAGGCACAGGAACACGCATGAAACCGGCAAACGCTTCCGCATTCAACCACCACGGCGTATGGGCGATTTTCTGTTTTGAAATGGCGCGCTTCAAACGCACCATGGCGCAAAGCGTCGTCGCGCCCGTGATTACGACGTCGCTGTATTTTGTGGTGTTCGGCGCCGCGATCGGCTCGCGCATGGCCGGCGTCGAAGGCGTGCCCTACGGCGCCTTCATCGTGCCGGGCCTGATCATGCTGTCGCTGTTCACCGCCAGCCTGTCCAATGCCTCGTTCGGGATCTATTTCCCCAAATTCACCGGCACCATCTACGAAATCCTGTCGGCCCCCGTATCACCGCAGGAAATCGTGCTCGCCTATGTCGGCGCGGCCACGGTCAAATCCGTGCTGCTGGGCCTGATCATCCTCGCCACCGCCGCGCTGTTCGTGCCGATACAAATACTCCATCCGCTGTGGATGATCGCCTTCCTGCTGCTGACCGCGGTCACGTTCAGCCTGTTCGGCTTCATCATCGGCATCTGGGCCAAGGGCTTCGAGCAGCTGCAGTTCATCCCGATGCTGATCATCACGCCGCTGACTTTCCTCGGCGGCGCGTTTTATTCGATCGACATGCTGCCCCCGGCGTGGCGCACGGTCAGCCTGTTCAACCCGGTGGTCTATCTGATCAGCGGCTTCCGCTGGAGCTTCTATGGCAGCGCCGACGTCGGCGTCGGCGTGAGTCTGGCGGCGACACTGGCACTGTTCTTCGTATGCATGGCCGGCGTCACCTGGATATTCAAAAGCGGATACCGCCTGAAAAACTGAGTACGCCCGGATCGGCGCGGCGGTCCTCCTGACGCAGCGTTCCCGCCGGAAAAAAATAATTCATGCGGCCTGTCGAAAGGCCCGCAGGACAATCGACTACAGGGTAAGCACGGGGGTAAGCACGGCCGCAGCACCCTCTGTTCGTCGTAAAATTAATGTTTTAAATCAATAGGTTATAATTATGCGCTACATGATCATCGTCAAAGCGACGCAGGATTCCGAAGCCGGGGTCATGCCCGAGAAAAGCCTGCTCCAGGACATGCAGCAGTACCACGGGGAACTCGCGAATGCCGGCGTGCTGGTGGACGGCTCCGGACTCAAGCCGAGTTCCAAGGGCTGGCGCATCCGCTACACGGGCGAAAAACAAGGCAAGCAGCTGGTCGACAAACGCAGCTACATCGACGGCCCCTTCGCGGAAACCAAGGAACTGATCGCGGGCTATACCATCATCAAGGTCCAATCACTGCAGGAAGCCATCGAATGGACCAAACGGTTTCCCAACCCGGCCGGCAAAGGCCGGGATGCGGAAATTGAAGTGCGTGAATTTTTCGAACTGGAAGATTTCGCGCCCGGTGAAACCATCGAGAAATTCCGCAAAATCGGCATCGGCGCCACAAAGTGAACATCCCCCAGCCGATGAAAAAAACCTGCGCCGCGGCCCCGCACCGGCTTGCGGCACAATGACAACGCGCAACCCGTTACGGGAACCCTCATGACCACCACCCTCGTCCTCGTCATACTCGCCCTGATTGCCGCTTTCCTGCTCTACGTGCACTCGCGGCCCGACACCTTCACCGTCCAGCGCAATGCCCTGATCCAGGCGCCGCCGGAAAAGGTCTTTGCACTCATCGACGATTACCGCGCCTGGGCCGCGTGGTCGCCGTGGGAACACAAGGATCCGGCGATGCAGCGCACCTTTGGCGCAACAACCCGTGGTGCGGGCGCGAGGTACGCCTGGGAAGGCAACAAGGAGGTCGGCAAAGGCAGCATGACCACCGTCGAATCCATTGCACCGTCGAAAGTCACCCTCAGGCTCGATTTCGAGAAACCCTTCGAAGCCCGCAACATTGTCACCTTTACGCTTGCGCCGGAAGGCGCTGCGACGCGCGTACTGTGGAAAATGGAGGGGCCCGTGCCGTACCTGTTCAAGATCATGCACATGCTCTGCGACATGGACAAGATGTGCGGCCGCGATTTCGAAGCCGGGCTCTCGGCAATGAAAACCGCGGCCGAACAATAAACCACCCTCCACCCAGGACATCCGCAATGAAATTCCTCTGCCTGATCTGCGCCGAAAAAGTCATGGAGCAGATGCCCGAGGCTGACGCGGCCAGCCACTTCGCGGAATACGCAAAGTTCACCGACGACATCCGCGCCAGCGGCCACTACCTCGGCTGCAACCGGCTGCTGCCGCCCGAGGCCGCGACGACCATCCGCGTGCGCAACGGCAAGGTGGCAATGACCGACGGTCCGTGGATCGAGACCAAGGAACAGTTCGGCGGCTATTACCTGATCGAGGCGCGCGACCTCAACGAGGCGATCCGCGTCGCGGCGAAAATCCCCGGGGCCGCGCGCGGCTGTGTCGAAATCCGCCCGGTCGCGGAAGACGAACAAACCCGCAAGGCGCTCGGCTTCGACCGCGGCGCCTGAATGCCCGCGCGCCCTGAAACGAATCAAAGGAGCACGACATGAAATACCTTTGCCTGGTCTATCTCGACGAAAAACGCCTGAACGAACTGCCCGACGAGGACTGCGTCGAGTTCGACACCTCCATCCGCAACAGCGGCCACTGCGTCGCCTCCGAAGCGCTGGAATCGGTGCAGACAGCCACCACGGTGCGGGTGCGCGACGGCAAGACCGCCATTACCGACGGGCCCTTCGCCGAAACCAAGGAACAGCTCGCCGGCTTTTACATGATCGACGCCGGCAACCTGGATGAAGCCATCCGCATCGCGGAAAAAATCCCCCCGGCGCGTGTCGGCAGCATCGAAGTACGGCCGATCCGCCCGATTCGTGACACCGTCGCCGCGACGCGGCAGCGCAAAAACAAGCTCTAAGCCCAAGGAGAACGCCATGGCCAGCGCCAGAAAGAAATCCGCAGCACGCAAATCCGCCCCGGCAAAACGCCGCACCCTCGTGCTCGTCGCCACGCGCAAGGGCGCATGGCTGTTCCACAGCGATGCCTCGCGCAAAACCTGGCGCGCCGACGGCCCGCATTTTCTCGGCCATGTGATCAGCCAGATGGTGCTCGACCCGCGCGACGGCAAAACCCTGCTGGCCGCAGCGAAGACCGGCCACCTCGGACCAACGGTGTTCCGCTCGACCGACCTCGGCAAAACCTGGAAGGAAGCCAAACAACCGCCTGCCTTCGCCAAGGCGCCCGAAGGCGAAAAAGGCCGCTCGGTGGATCACACCTTCTGGCTCACTCCGGCCCATGCCAATGAACCGGACGTCTGGTACGCCGGCACCAGCCCGCAGGGCCTGTTCCGTTCGGAAGACGGCGGCGTGAACTGGAAACCGTTCTCCATCATCAACGACGATCCGCAGTTCCGTTCCTGGATGGGCACGCAGCAGGACGGCACGCCCGACGGCCCGAAACTGCATTCGGTCATCGTCGATCCGCGCGATCCGAAACATCTGTACATCGGCATGTCGGGCGGCGGCGTGCACGAAACGCTGGACGGCGGCCGGAGCTGGAAGGTGATGATCAAGGGCATGGATGTGGTCGAAGGTTTCGGTTTCGATCCGGCGCAACCCACCTTCCACGATCCGCACTGCCTGCGCATGTGCCCGTCGAACCCCGACCGCATCTACCAGCAGAACCACTGCGGCATCTACCGCATCGACCGGCCTTCGGACAACTGGCAGCGCATCGGCACATCCATGCCGAAAAAGGTGGGCGACATCGGTTTCCCGATGGTGGTGCATCCGCGTGATGACAACAAAGCCTGGGTATTCCCGATGGACGGCACCAGCGTCTGGCCGCGCACCAGCCCCGAAGGCAAACCCGCGGCCTACGGCACCAAAAACGGCGGCAAGACCTGGCAGCGGCTCGATGACGGCCTGCCGAAATCCCAGGCCTGGTGGACCGTGAAGCGCCAGGCGATGACGGCTGACGCGCATGATCCGGTCGGGCTTTATTTCGGCACCACCAGCGGCGAACTGTGGATGAGCCGCGATGGAACGCAGAAATCCGCCCGGCGCTGGACCTGCATTGCGCGCCATCTGCCGGAAATCTATGCCGTGGATGCGGCGGTCATCTGAAGCCAAAGCGTGAAGCCAAAGCGCTGAACCCGAAGCGATGAAAGTGCTGATTCCCAGCGCGCTGCGCTCATACACCGAGCGCAGCCAGACTGAGGCCGCGGGGGCCACTCTCGCCGAACTGCTGATGGACCTCGACCGCCAATACGACGGCATCCGCTTCCGCATGATCGACGAGCAGGACCGCATCCGCCGCCACATCCGCATTTTTGTCAACGGTCAGCAGGCCGCCGATCTGTCACAGCCGCTGGCCGCCACCGATGAAGTCGTGATCGTGCAGGCGCTGTCGGGCGGATGAGCCTTTTTTCCCGATGATTCCAACCTGACAAATTTCCACACAAACGAGGAGCAAGCCGATGACTTATGTCGATGGATTCGTGTTGCCGGTGCCGAAAAAGAAAATCGAAGCCTACCGCCGCATTGCCAGAGTTGCAGGCAAGGTCTGGCGCGAGTACGGCGCGCTGGATTACATGGAATGCGTGGCGGATGACGTCAAGCCGGGCAAACACACGTCATTTCCGCAGAGCGTGAAACTGAAAGCCGGGGAAACCGTGGTGTTTGCCTACATCGTCTTCAAGTCACGCGCGCAACGCGATCGCATCAATGCCAAGGTGATGAAGGATCCGCGCATTGCCGCGATGTGCAACATCAAGGACATGCCCTTTGATGCCAAACGCATGTTCTGGGGCGGCTTCAAGACGCTGGTCCGGGCCTGAGCCCCGGCCCCGACGAATATAACTATTTGATTTTAAACGTATTTTACTAAGTCCGGGCGCCGCCCTGCCAGCGCTCCCGGAGACTGCGGCCGATCTGCCAGGCCAGCACGCCGCGCTGCACCCAGCCCGCGGCGCGATGGGGGCGCAGCACGGCCACCAGTAATCCTGCTGCCGCCAGCAGGGCCGGATAACGGCGCACATAACGCGCCACGGCGATGCCGCGATCCGCCAGCGCCAGCCGGGGGCGCCACGGCGCAATTTCGGCCGCCAGCGTCGCACGCTGCAGCGCAGCCTGCGCCAGCAGCAGTTCCCGCCGCGCCTTGATGCGTTTTATTTCACCGCCGATCATGGCCTGTCCGCCAGCTGTTCGCGGTCCTTGGCCAGCTCGTTGATGCTGGCGTCGAACAGGCGCGGCTTGGTGCGCAGTTTGTGCATCGCGTACCACCACAGTCCGCCGCCGAAACCAAGGAACAGCGCAGTCAGTCCGCCGAGGGCGGCGAGGCGGTGGCTGTCCCAGAACACGACCACGATCAGCGTCGTCAGCAGGACTGCACCCACGCCGAGGCAGAACAGCGCGATCATCACCGACAGCAGGATGGCGGTCAGCCGCGCACGCTCCTCGGCCACATCGGTGGACAGCAGCTCGAGGCGGGTCTGGACGACGGCGATCAGCGTCGCCGACAGCGTCTTCAGCGACGCCAGCAGTCCCTCCGCCTGCGCTTCTTCACCAGCCATGACGATGCTTAACGCCGGCCGATCAGCAGACCGACCAGCAAACCGACGCCGGCAGCGATGCCCACCGCATTCCATGGATGGTCATGCACGTATTCATCCGTCGCCTTTGCCGCCGCCTTGGTTTTGATCAGCAGCTCTTCTTCGGCATCGATCATTTTTTCCTTGGCCGCTGCGAGCGATTCTTCGACGCGGCTGCGCACGGCGGCCAGCGCTTCGCCACCCTGGCCGGCGGAAGCTTTCAGCAGCGCTTCGGCATCGGCCACCACCACTTTGAAATCACTGATCAGTTTTTCCTTGGTCACTTCGGGTGCGGCGCTACGGGTTGCAGCTTTCATGAGTCGGGTCCTTTTGTCATGGATTAACAGGATGCAATGCGCGGTTTCAAACTGAAACAAGGCGCGTCACGAATGCATGAACAATAACATTATCGTGCGCCGCAGCAAAACGGCAAAAAACAGCATTCATTGCGACGACTGTTGACTGCAGATGGGGGCGGAAGCGGCGATTACAAGCCCGAGCGCGCCGCAGTACGCGCCCCGGACAGTCTGGCGAGGCAGAACTGGGTGAAGGCCAGGCCGCTCAGCACCGGCACCAGCAGATTGACGAAAGGCACATACAGCAACAGCGACAGCAGGGTGCCCAGCAGGAACAGGTCGCCGCGCGATGTTCTGACCAGCTGCGTGAACTCCTCCGGGCTGGCATGCTCGGCCAGCGCATCGTAACGGAACAGCCGCTGATTCAGGTAAGCCGAAGTCAAGACCGGCGCCAACACGGCGCCGATGCCGGTCAGCCACAAGGGCAGCGTACACACCCACAGCAGGGCAAAAACAGCAATGCCGGTCGCGGCATTGACGAGGCTGCCGGCCAGCGTGCCCCCCGCCGCGCGTCGCAGTTCCGGGTGATAACGCTCCGCGACAAAGCGCACGATGACCGGCATCGCAAAAATTTCAGTGATGACCAGCGCGGTGACAAACATCGCCGGCAGGATCGCGATCAACACCACCAGTGCTGCCGTGTAATCGACGACCCAGGTCGCGTTCCAGCCCTGCAGCCAGCCGGCCACCGTGGTCGATCCCATCGCGCCGGCGATGCCGCCGGTCCAGGCATCCCAGAACAGCCAGGCCAGCAGGGTCCACATCAGCAGGCTGCCCAGCATCGGCAGCAGCACCAGCGCGAGGATGCGCGAATCAAACAGGTTGCCGCCGGCGCGGCTGATCGCGGTGATCACGTCACGCATCGGGCGGCTCCATGTGGCCGTTCAAAACATTCTCCACAGCAGCAGCAACAGCGGTGCGAGGATCGCCGTCACCAGCCCGTTCATGCCCATGCCGAGTCCGGCGAAGGCGCCCGCCTGCTCGCTGACCTGGAAGGCGCGCGCGGTGCCGATGCCGTGCGCGGCGATGCCGACCGCGAAGCCGCGCACGCCATGATCGGTGATGCCGAGCCCGTCAAGCACATACTTGGCCATCACCGAGCCGCTGACGCCGGTCAGCATCACCAGCACTGCAGCCAGCGACGGAATGCCGCCGATTTTTTCGGCAATGCCCATGGCAATCGGCGTGGTCACCGATTTCGGCGCCAGTGACAGCAGCGTCGTTTCGCTGGCGCCCAGCAGCCAGGCGATGCCCACCGCCGAGACCATCGCGGTCACCGAGCCTGCCATCAGCGCGACCGCCAGCGGCAGCGCGAGTTTTTTCAGCCTGTCGAACTGCAGGTACAGCGGCACCGCGAGCGCCACAGTCGCCGGCCCGAGCAGGAAATGCACAAACTGCGCGCCGTCAAAATACGTCGCATAACTGGTGCCGCTCAGCGTCAGCACCGACACCAGCATCAGGATCGCCAGCAGCACCGGATTCAGCAGCGGATTGAAATGCGCGCGCTGGTAAATCCAGTACGCCGCCTGGTACGCGACCAGGGTCAGCGTCAGCCCCAGCAGCGGGCTCGCGGAAAGGTAAACCCAAACATCGGCAATGCGCGGACTCATGCGCCGTCACCTTCAACATCCCGGTTGCGGGTCAGCGCGCGCATCACCAGCGCGCTGACCGCGATCGCCAGCGCCGTGCTGATGATCACCGCAGCGAGTATCGGCAACCATTCCCCGGACACCCGGGAAAAATGCACCATGACGCCGGTACCCGCAGGCACAAACAGCAGCGAGAGGTGCTGCAGGATGCCGTTGGCGGTATCACGCAGGGGTGCAGCCAGGCCGCCACGCACGCACAGGGCGATGAACAGCAGCAGCAGGCCGATCACCGGGCCGGGTATGGGAAGCCCGGCGAACTGCACGATGATTTCGCCAGCCAGCTGAAACACCAGCAATACGGTCAGTGCGCCCAGCATGCAATATCCCCGAATCAGATGACAGTATTGTAAACGCGGCCGCATCCGCAACGCCGGGGTACAATGCGCGGATGCCGGAAGCGCCCCGCACAAAAAGCCCGACTTCACTGACGCGGTCGTCTGCATGGCGCGCGCTTCTCGCGCACCGGCGGACCTGGCATGAACGTCATCTGCGCGACCTGTTCGCCGCCGAACCGCGGCGTTTTGAACAGTTCTCCGTCGAAGCCTGCGGCCTGCTGCTCGACTACTCGAAAAACCTGATCGTCCCCGAAACGCTGGAACTGCTGCAGGCGCTGGCACGGGAACGCGGCCTGCGGGAACAAACTGAAGACCTGCTCTCCGGCAAACGCGTCAATACCACCGAAAAACGCGCCGCCTGGCACAGCGCCCTGCGCGCGGGTGAAAACGCACCGCGCGAAGTGCGCAAAACACTGGCGGCCATGCGCAAAATGGCCGCCGAATTGCGCAGCGGGGAAATGCGCGGCGCCAGCGGCCGCACCATCACCGATGTGCTGAGCCTGGGCATCGGCGGTTCGGCACTGGGCCCGGCACTGGTCGCCGCAGCCTGCGCTGGCGAGGGCGCCACGCCGCGCGTGCATTTCATTGCCACGCCCGGAGAATCACTCAGCCGCCTGCTGGCCACCCTCGACGCCGAAACCACGCTGTGCATCGTGCAGTCCAAGAGTTTTTCCACGCAGGAAACCCTGCTCAATGCACAGGCCGTGCGCGACTGGCTGCAGGCGAAAGCCGGCGTGGCCGCCCTGCCCGCGCATCTCGCGGCCGTCACCGCACAGGCCGCAGCGGCCAGGGATTTCGGCGTTGCGCCGGAACGCCTGTTCGCGATGTGGGACTGGGTCGGCGGGCGCTACTCCCTGTGGTCTGCCGTGGGACTGCCGGCGATGATCGCGATGGGCGCCGAGGCCTTCGACGAACTGCTGGCCGGCGCCGCCGACATGGACAGGCATTTTGCCGAAGCGGCGCCGGAAAACAACATGCCGCTGCTGATGGCCCTGATCGGCCTCTGGCATGCCGATTTTTTTGCCATGGCAACGCATGCGGTGATCCCCTACCAGCCGGGCCTGGAACTGCTGCCCGCCTGGCTGCAGCAGCTTGAAATGGAAAGCCTTGGCAAAAGTGTCACCCGGCGCGGCAAACCCCTGCGCACGGACAGCGGCGCCGTGGTATGGGGCGGCGGCGGCACCGAAGGCCAGCATGCCTATTTCCAGCTGCTGCACCAGGGCACGCGACCGGTGCCCGTGGATTTCATCACCGCCTGCTCGCCGCAAAGCAAGTCCTCCTGGGGGGCGCCGCGAAGCAAGTCCTCCCGGGGGGCGCCGCGCAGCGAAGCTGCCGACGCCAATACGCAGGCAGTCATGCTGTCCAACTGCTTCGCGCAATCAGCGCTGCTGATGCACGGCGCCAGCGCCGCTGAAATGGAACAGCGCCTGCTGAAGCAGGGCTTGAGCGCGCGCGAAGCCGCGCGCCTGGCGCCGCAACAGGCCCTGCCCGGCAACCGGCCGAGCAATACGCTGCTGTTGCCTGCACTCAACCCGCGCAGCCTCGGCGCCCTGCTCGCGCTGTATGAACACCGTACTTTCGTACAAAGCGCAATCTGGGACATCAATGCCTTCGACCAATGGGGTGTCGAACACGGCAAGCGACTCGCCAACAGCCTGCTGCCGGAATTCACCAGTCCGGCACCATCTGCAAACCACGATGCATCGACCAACGGCTTGGTCAATTACGTGAAAATCCAAAACAAAAAGACTTAACCCTTTCAGCCACAGAGTTCGCAGAGAACACAGAGGGCCCAAAACCCGAAAAACTGTCCTGGTTTTCTCTGTGACCTCTGTGTCCTCTGTGGCTAAACGCTTTTGAATTTAAAGGAGCACAACATGAACGACGAAGCCCTGAACATGAGCATCCGCAAATTCCTCAAGACGGTCGGCGTGAATTCGCAGCTGGCCATCGAGAAAGCGGTGCGCAAGGCCATCGAAGACGGCAAGCTGAAGGGCAGTGAATCGCTGCCGGTGGCAATGACCCTGAAGGTCGGCGCGCTGGCGCTGGAAGTGAAATTCGACGGCGATCTGAAACTGGACTGAGGCGCCGGCGGCGCTGCTCAGATTTTCATGATCTGTTCGCGGTAGTAGCGCAGTTCTGCAATCGATTCATGGATGTCGGCCAGCGCCTCGTGCTTGCCGTGTTTGACCATG
>CAZSIR010000093.1:0-1617 GCA_964606765.1 uncultured Bordetella sp.
ACAGCGGAATGACGTGATCGCCTTTTTTCAGGCTGGTCACGCCCGGCCCGATGTCCACCACCACGCCCGCGCCTTCATGGCCGAGGATCGCCGGAAAGATGCCTTCGGGATCCGCGCCCGAGCGCGTGAACTCATCGGTATGGCAGATGCCGGTGGCCTTGATCTCCACCAGCACTTCGCCGGCTTTCGGGCCTTCGAGGTCCACGGTTTCGATGGTCAGCGGTGCTCCGGCCTTGTGCGCGACAGCTGCTCTGGTTTTCATGCGCGAATCCTTTTCATTGCAAGCTCTCCTCGGTCAGTTCGACATGCAGTTACATCCGCGCCAGCAGCGCGCGGGTCAGTTCCACGCCTTCACGGGCCGCCTCCATCGCGGGACGTGCCCACAGTCCCGGGTTCGGCGCTTCGTAACTCAGGTAACCCTGATAACCCTTTTCCGCGAGCAGCGCAAACACCTCGCGCCAGCGCACGCAGCCCCGGCCCGGCGCGAGACGGTCCGTCGGCCGCAGCATGCCCGCCGGCGCGGTCGGCGGCACGTCGCTGTACTGGAAGGCGAAGATGTGCTCGCCCGGCACGTCGGCAAAACCGCGCCCGCCCGAACCGCTGCGCTCGAGATGATAGGCATCAAGCAACAGACCGAAGGCGGGATGGGCGACCCGTGCATGCAGCTCGCGCGCGATGTCGAGGCGGTTGACCGTGTCATGCGCCGAGCTGTATTCCCAGGCGATGCGCAGGCCGTGCACGGCAACCACATCCGCTGCAGCGCGCATGTTGGCTACAGCGGTATCCATGCTGCCGGCGGCCTGTCCGGTGGCGGTCATGATCATGTCGCAGCCGACCGCCTTTGCGATTTCGCAGCTTTCCTCCAGCACGCCAAGCAGCCGCCGGTATTCATCCCCTTGGGCGAACAACAGCCCGTATTCCGTACCCAGTACGCCGACAGCAATGCCCGATTCACGGATCAACCGGATCACCCCTTCACGTGACAAACCAGACTTGTAGCACTGCATCACGTCGCTGCGGCGGATTTCGACGGCGTCCCAGCCGGTATCCCGGGCAATGCGCAGCACCTCCGCAAAAGGCGTGGTCTCCAGCGTCCAGGTATGCAGTGCCAGTTGCCGTGAAAAACCATCCAGAGGGGGAATGCGCATGGAATCCGGTAACGGGGGTAAACTCGTATTCTAGTATGGCGTCACCTTCCTCAAGCGCCGCTCGCCGCGGTCGTTTCGCCCCCTCGCCCACCGGCCCGCTGCATTTCGGCTCGCTGGTTGCCGCGGTCGGCAGTTATCTCGACGCACGCGCGAACCGCGGCGAATGGCTGGTGCGCGTCGACGATCTCGACCGTACGCGCATCGTACCCGGCGCGGCCGATGGCATCCTCCGCGCCCTGGAAGCACTGGGCCTGGCCTGGGACGGTGAAATCCTCTACCAAAGCAAGCGTGATGAGGCCTACCGGGCGGCGCTGGACCAGCTGAAAAAACGCGATTTGATTTATCCCTGCTCCTGCAGCCGCCGCGAGATCGCCGATTCTGCAATCACCGGCATCGATGGCCCGGTCTATCCCGGCACCTGCCGCAAAGGACTGCTGCCGGGTCGCGCCGCACAGGCGGAACGCATCCT
>CAZSIR010000093.1:1717-12274 GCA_964606765.1 uncultured Bordetella sp.
GGTCTGGCAACGCCGCGTTATGCGCACCTGCCGGTGGCCGTGAATGTTGTTGGCGAAAAACTCTCCAAGCAGACATTGGCGGCGCCCATTGATGCCAGCCAGCCTGTGCCGGTGCTCAATGCGGCACTCGCTTTCCTCGGCCAGGATCGCGTGGACTGCGGCGCAGCGGACACAGCCTCTTTCTGGGAGCAGGCGATCGCCGGCTGGGCAATCAGCCGTGTGCCGCAGATCCTGACCCGCATGGCGCAGGATTAGTAATTAGTATTTTCCAGGGCGGAACACTTCAACTTCGGAAAGCAGCAACCGCACCGAAAAGTTCTGCGCAAACTCCTCCAGCACCTGCCGGGCAATGTCTTCCGCCGTCGCGCGCTCGCAGATGACCTTCATTTCGATGGTGCGGTCGATTTCCCCGGCGCCTTCGCGTCGCCGGGTGCCGTCGGCGGAAAAACTGGCCCCTTGCACTTCATGCACGGTATAGCCATGGGCGCCAAGCCGCTGCAGCATCGCGGCCAGGCGATCCTGCAGGACGAATTCCGCGATGATGGTCAATTGGCAGCGGCGGTGGGTGGGTGCGGTCATAAAGTGCCTCCCAGACTGGCGAGCAATGGAATATTGACGAATACATTAAAAGGAAACGTCACCGCGAGGGAAGCGGAAATACCCAGTGCCGGGTTGGCTTCCGGCACCGCCATGCGCATCGCAGCCGGTGCGGCGATGTAGGAAGCACTGGCCAACAGAATGCCAAACAGTATGGCGCCGCCGGCGGACAGGCCCAGAATCCATGCCCCGCAGTACAGTCCGATCACGCCGAACACGGCGGGCGACATCACGCCAAAAAGGGCCAGCCGCCAGCCGGCACGACGCAGATCCGGAAACCGGCCGCCGACCACGAGGCCCAGCTCCAGCAGATATAAAGCCAGCACGCCTCGAAACAGGTCGCTGAACAAAGGCTTCAGTGCGGCGTAACCCTCGCTGCCGACCACATAACCGATCACGATGCCGCCGGCGAGCAGCACGATGCCCTTGTTGACCGCGACCTCGCGCAGCACCGAAGAACTCATGGCGCCTCCGGCCCGGGCCAGAACCACGCCGGCGAGAATGCCCGGGGCCTCCATCAGTGCGAGCAGCACCGGCATGAAACTTTCGGCCGTGATGCCGCGCCGCTCCAGGTACGCGCCGGCAATCGCAAAGGTCACCACTGAAACCGAGCCGTAATGCGCCGCAACGCTCGCAGCGTCGGCCTGCGCCAGCCCGACCAGGCGGCGCAACAGCGGAAACACCAGAAACGGAACCGCAAAGCCCATTGCGACCGCCGCAATGGCAGGCAGGGCCACGCTGCCCAGCGCTTGGTGGGAAAGCTCGACACCCCCCTTCAGACCAATCGCCAGCAGCAGGTAAATCGACAGCGCTTCATAGACCGGCTCGGGAAAGCGCAGGTCCGAACGCGCCAGCCTTGCGGCGACGCCCAGCGCAAACAGCAGGATCAGCGGGTCCATGGCGGCAGGCTTGCGCTAGATGATTTTTTGGTCGCGCAGCGCAGCGATGGTTTTCGCGTCATAACCCAGCTCACCCAGTATGGCCTCGCTGTCCGCACCCACCGGCCGTGGCGGCGTGTCTGCACGCGGGCCGTCATGGGCATAGGTGAAGGGCGACAGCGGCACCTTGAGGTCTTTTTTGAATCCGGTCGCAGACGGCGGGAATGAATGGAACAGGCCGCGCGATGCGGTCTGCGCTTCCGCCATGCATTCCGGAATCGTGCGCACACGGCCCGCCGGCGCGCCGTTTTCGTTGAACAGCGGCTCCCACTCCGCCGCGGTTCTGGCCATCAGCTTTTCCTGCATCAGCGCGCGCAGCGCAGGGATGTTGTCGCGGCGCGCGGCGCCGGTGGCAAAACGCGGATCGTCATTGAGCGCGGTCAGCCCCAGCGTCTTCAGCAGGCCCTGGTGCTGGTGCTCCTCGTTGATGGCGAAGGCGATCAGGCCGTCGGCGGTGTTGAAGGTGGTGGACGCCGGCGAACGGCTCGCGGCATCGTTGCCGCCCTGTTTCGGCGCGGCGCCGGTGTTCATGTACGCCGTCACCACGGAAGCCATCAGGATGATGTTGGTATCGAGCATCGACAGGTCGATGTACTGGCCTTTGCCGGTGCGCTGCTTCTGGTACAGCGCGGCGGATACGGCATAGGCCGCGGCAAGGCCGGTGGAGTAATCGATGATTGGCGGCCCCGCCTTCAGCGGACCGCTCTCTTTCGTGCCGGTGACGCTCATGAAACCCGACCAGGCCTGGATCACGCTGTCATAGGCCGGATGGCTTTTTTTCGGCCCGCTGTTGCCGTAGGCGGTGACCGACATGAAGACCACTTCGGGATTCACTTTTTTCACGGCCTCGTAACCGATGCCGCGCTTGTCAGCGGAGCCGCTGCGCAGGTTCTGCACCACGACATCGCATTCCGCGGCGAGCTTGAGGAATATGTCGCGGCCCTCCGGCTTGTTGAGGTCCAGCGAAAGGAAACGCTTGTTCGAGGACTGGGTCATGAAGCCCAGCGACAGACCCTGCTGCCCGAACGACGGATCAGCCTCGGTGCGCCAGCGCACGGTTTCGCCCTTGCCCGGCGGCTCGATCTTGATCACTTCCGCGCCGAGCAGCGCCAGCTGGTAGGCGCAGAACGGTCCCGCCAGCACGCGCGTGAGGTCCAGCACCCTGATGCCGGCGAATGCCCGCTGGTCAGCGGCGGTTTTTTTTACATCCGGATTTGTTGCCATGATGCTCTCCATGAAAATCCGCGGGCATCATATCAAGCCGGCCGCAGGCAACGGCGCGGCAGTTCACATTGCGCTAGCGCGCAAGCGGCACGGCGCCAACGCGCAGGGGTGAGGATTTTTCCACGGCAACGCGCGTCAGCAGCTCGCGGATCTGCGGCACCGCTTCCTCCCCGGCTTCCCGGCCCGCAGCGAGGTTGGCGATCTTCTGCGAGAAATCGGTGATGCGGGTGCGGATGGTCTGCGGCCGGATCACGATGTCGGCCCGGTCGGCTGATACGCCGCGCCATGACACATCGACCGCAATCACGATGTCCGCGCCCATGTCGCGCGCCACCGCTGCCGGCAGGCGGTTCGCCACGCCGCCGTCGACATACTCGGTGCCGCGGATCAGCACCGGCCAGAACAGCCGCGGCACGCTGGCCGAGGCGCGCACCGCCAGCCCGGCGTTGCCGCGGTTGAAAACCACCATGCGATTGGTCTCGCGCTCGGCGACCACCGCGGCAAACGGTTTCTGCAGGGCCTCGATCGGACGGTTGCTCAGCCGGTCATTGATGTAATCCTGCAGGCGCTCGCCTTCGATCATGCCCGGGCCGAAAAACGTGAAGTCGAGCAGTTCGCTGTCATTGATCGCCAGCGCCGCGGTTTCCAGCTCGGCGGCGCGCATGCCGCTGGCGTGCAGCGCGGCCACCACGGCGCCGGAGCTGACGCCGACGATCAGGTCCGGTTCGATGCCTGCTTCTTCCAGCGCCTTCAGCACGCCGACATGGGCAAAACCGCGCGAGCCGCCGGCACCCAGCACCAGGCCGACCACCGGGCGCGGTGAAGTCACGCGCACCAGCGGCGCGGCATAGGGCGCGTCAGCCGCGGTGTGGTTGACCGGCGCGGTGGCGCAGCCGGCCAGCAGGCCGAAGCTCAGGGCGACGAGGAATTTTCTGCCAGGATTACGCATGGTTTCGAGTGTGTGATGACCGTGGTTTTCAGTCAAGGTTCCAGTTCAGGCTCACTACCCTGCCGCGGACGGGCGATTTGTCATCGACCAATTTGGTCCCCAATGGTTGCCATGCCGCGGCAAACCCGACAGAATCCGCGTTCGGTTCAGTATTTAAAAAACATAACCGTATTTGAGGAGAATCACCATGCGCATCACCCGCAATGTCATTGTGCTGCTGACTGCGTCGCTGGGCCTGTTCACCGCCCCGGCAGCGACCGCCCAGGACTATCCCAACCGCCCGATCCGCCTGATCGTGCCCAATGCCGCCGGCAGTTCCGTGGATACGCTGGGCCGCATTTTCGCCAACAGCCTTACCGTGGTTTCCGGCCAGCAGGTGGTCGTGGACAACCGTGCGGGCGCCGGCGGCCTGATCGGCATGGAAATCGGCAAGGATGCCAATCCCGACGGCTACACACTGGTCTCGGCTTCGACGGCGGCCATGGTCATCGGACCGCACATCCACAAGAAGCTGCCTTTCGATCCACTGAAGGACTACGAATTCATCTCGCTGTTCGGCAACACGCCGAACATCATGGTGGTCAATCCCTCGGTCCCGGCCAAAACCGTCAAGGAACTGATCGAATTCAACAAGAGCCGCGGCGGCAAGGCCAACATGGCTTCCGCCGGCGTCGGCTCGCAAAGCCACCTCGCCGGCGTTATGTTCATGAATGCCGCCAAGTCGGAAGCGCTGCACGTGCCGTACAAGGGCGGCGGACCGTCGGTGGCCGCCGTGGTCGCCGGCGAATCGCAATGGACCATCACGCCGGCGCCGGCCGTGGCCGGACTGGTGAAGTCCGGCAAGCTGCGCGCCATCGGCCACAGCCTGCCCCAGCGCACCGCGCTGCTGGGCGATCTGCCTTCGATCGCCGAAACCGTGCCCGGCTTTTCATACGGCGGCTGGAACGGCCTGCTGGCGCCGCGCGGCACGCCGAAACCGATCCTCGCCAAAGTGCGTGACCTGCTGGTGAAAACCACGCAGAACGCGGAATTCAAGGCGGCCTTCGAGCGCCAGATGACCGAGGTGACGACCAACACGCCGGAGGAATTCCGCAAGTTTGTCGCCGATGAGATCAAGGCCATGGGCCCGGTGGTCAAGGCCGCCGGACTGAAACAGTTCTGATTTCCGATTCCTGCATCGACAAAAAAGGCGGCTGCGGCCGCCTTTTTTTATTTCCGCCCCGCTTATCGCCGGGTCAGCTTCCCGCCGCTTTCATCGCGGCAGCCAGCTCACCCTGTTTCGCCGACAGCGTTTTCAGCCAGCGCTGGCCGCCGAAGGTGAAACCGATCCAGTACCCCAGCTCCACCAGCTCCGGCTCGGTGAACTCGCCCTTCAGTTGCGCCCACAGCGCATCATCGGCCTGGTTCGGGTCGTACATGATCGCGTCAGCGTAACGCAGCGCGATTTTTTCGCGTGGCGTGAATTTCGCGGATTTCTCGTACTGCATCAGCTCCGCCATCCGGCTGTCAGCCTCCCGCGCGGACCGCGCGGTGCCCTGGTTGCTTCAGTAGCCGCATTCGATGGTGAAAGCGACATAGGCGCGCAGCATTTCCTTCAGGTCGTGCTCGAGCACGCCGGCGCCGTTGTCGAACAGCAGTTCGCGCGTCTGCGTGAACGAACGCATCACATCGGGCTGGTGTGCGCGTATGGCCTGGTTTTCGGGACCGGGCCGCCCCGCGGCAATCGCGTCATCCAGCCAGCGGAGAACCTGCGGATCCGACACCTGATCGGGCGTCACATAACTGATGCGTGCCATGGCTGAACCTCCTTTGCCGGACAGCTTTCTGGTTTTCGAATAATCATCGCGCCAAAACAGCGGCGCGTTAAAATCGTCCCTTCAGATTAACGCCGACCATTTTGGTGGTGAAGGTCTTTCTCGGGACGATCAAAATCCGGATGGCCGGCATTGATCATCCCCGCCTGAAATCAAACATACGGAGCACATCGCTTGAAAGCGCTGATCGTCAAGGAACACGGACCGATTGAAAACCTGCTGCTGGAAGACGCGCCCGATCCCGTGCCGGGCCCCGGCGAAGTGCTGGTGGACGTGCACGCCGCCAGCGTCAATTTCCCCGACCTGCTGGTGATCGGCGGCACCTACCAGATCCTGCCGCAGCGCCCCTTCAGTCCGGGCAAGGACATGGCGGGCGTGGTCGCCGCCGTCGGCGCCGGTGTGACCAGCTGCAAACCCGGCGACCGCGTTGCCGCGCAGAATGAATACGGCGCTTATGCGCAGAAATGCGTGGTCAAGGCGCAGACCTGTTACCGGATGCCGGACAACATGAGCTACGCCGATGCCGCGGCGATGGGCATCGCCTATCCGACGGCGCACTTCGCGCTGGTCGAACGCGGCCAGTACCAGCCCGGGGAAACCGTGTTGATCAACGGCGCCGCCGGCGGCGTCGGCATCGCCACCATCCAGGTGGCGAAGGCCTTGGGCGCGACGGTTGTCGCCAGCGTCAGCAGCGCGGAAAAGGCGGCGCTGGCAAAAGCCAACGGCGCCGATCATGTGGTGCGCACCGACGTGCCGAACCTGCGCGACGCCTTCCGCGACCAGGTGCTGGCGGCCGTCGGCAAGCGCGGCATCGACATCATTGTTGATCCGGTGGGCGGCGACGTGTTCGATGCCAGCCTGCGCGTCATCGCCTGGTCAGGCCGCCTGATCATCGTCGGCTTTGCCGAGGGCCGCATTCCCGAGGTGAAGGCCGGCCACCTGCTGGTGAAAAACATTGCCTTGCTGGGCCTGCAGTACAGCGCCTACCGCGACCGCCAGCCGGACAAGGTGCAGCGCGTACAGCGTGAACTGTTCGACTGGTATGCGGCCGGCAGGATCAAGCCGCATGTGATGGCGGAATACCCGCTGGCGCAGTACCAGGATGCGCTGCGCGCGGTGCGCGACCGCAAGGTCGTGGGCAAAATCGTCATCATGACCAGGCAATGACGTCCGGTAAAATTATAAATATTTGATTTAATTGAATTTATTATGAGGCGCTCGCCCTGCTTGCAAAGCCGGGCCGGGCGTAGACAATAGCCACTTTTTCGGAACCACCTCCCCATGGAAAACCACAAACCCGTCGTCAGCGCCTTGGGTCCCCTGCCCCGCTGGATATTCATGAGCCGCTGGCTGCAGGCCCCCCTGTACATCGGCCTGATCGTCGCCCAGGCCGTCTACGTCTGGCAGTTCTGGACCGAGTTGGTGCACCTGATCGGCATGCTCTCGATCAAGAACATCACGGAAGTCGAAATCATGCTGATCGTGCTCGGCCTGATCGACGTGGTGATGATCTCCAACCTGCTGGTGATGGTGATCGTCGGCGGCTGGGAGACGTTTGTGTCAAGGCTCGAACTGGAAAAGCATCCAGACCAGCCGGAGTGGCTGTCGCATGTCAATGCCGGCGTGCTGAAAGTGAAACTGGCGACCGCAATCATCGGCATCTCTTCGATCCACCTGCTGAAGTCCTTCATCAATGCGGCGCAGTACGATGAAAAAACCCTGCTCTGGCAGACCATGATCCACCTGACTTTTGTGGTCTCTGCGCTGGCCATCGCCTACACCGAAAAAATCACCCAATCCACGCCGCGACATCAACGCGGGATGCCCGGATCCGCGGCGCCGCCCGCCCACTGAAGTTCCGCAGCGCAGCACGGCTGCGGGTGTGCGCCCGGCACGCCTTGGGTATGATGGTGCGCACCTGCTGCAATACCGCAGCGAAGGAAGCGCATCATCATGCCGCTCATGCTTGGAACACCGGCGCGTCAGCCCGGAGACGATCGAGCCGATCATCGTCCGCGCCCGGTGCAGTTGCTGATTGCCATCCTCGTCTTCGTCGCCGTCGCCGGCGCGGGCAACCTGATCGTCAACCTGCAGTCACGGGAACTCGAGGCGCGCAACCAGGTTGAACTGCTGATCGAGGCTTCGGCGGTACGCGCCCGACTGAGCCGCGAGCTGAACCGCGTGCTCTATCTGACCAGCGGATTGAGCGCCTATCTCGCCGTGCGTCGCGACAACCTGCAACGCGACGAAATCGAGGCCATCCTCGCCAGCCTGTATGAAAATTCAAGCCACATCAGGAATTTTGCCGTCGCCGTCGGCTACCGCCTCACTTACGTCTATCCGGTCAGGGGCAATGAAAAAGCCGTCGGCCTCAACTATCCGGACCGGCCGGACCAATGGCCTGCAGTCAAGCGCGCCGTGGACAGCGGGCAGCCGCTGCTGATCGGCCCGATCAAACTGGTACAGGGCGGCAGCGGCCTCATTTACCGGGTGCCGATTTTCATAAAAGACCGTTACTGGGGGCTGCTGTCCTCGGTGATCAATGCCGAATCCCTGATTACGGAAGGCCTGCTCGACGGCATTTCCGGCGGTTACTCGCTGGCCATCCGCAACATTGACGAACACGGCAATCCGGGCCCGGTGTTTTGGGGGCGGGAATCCCTCTTCGGGGAACGCAATGCACAGCGGGTGGCGATGGAAGTGCCGGGCGGCCAGTGGGAACTGGCGCTGCACGCCGGTTCCGTGCAGGGACAGCAGAACCTGTGGCTGATGCGGGGCCTGGTATGGCTGCTGGCGCTGACGCTGGGCTGGGGCGCGCTGATCGTGATGATGCAACGCAGCCGTCTCGCGCACCAGGCCATGTTCGATCCGCTGACGCGGCTGCCCAACCGCCTGCTGACCAGCGACCGCATCAACCGCTCGCTGTCCGGATTGCGGCGCGACGCATCCCGCAGCTGTCTGCTGCTGTTCATTGATCTGGACGGATTCAAGTTGATCAACGACTGCTTCGGCCACAAGGCGGGGGATTTTGCGCTGCAGAGCGCCGCTGCGCGGATGGCCAAAGCCCTGCGCGAATCGGACACCGTCGGCCGCTGGGGCGGCGACGAGTTCGTGGTGTTCATGGAAAACGTTGATACCGCCAGCATCGATGAATTGACCGGCAAAATCCGTGATTTGGTCGAACAGCCGGTACAGTATGCAGGCAATCAGCTCACGGTCGGCGCATCCATCGGTCATGCCTGGGCGCCCGCCGACGGCACGCTGCTGGATGAACTGATCCGCACCGCTGACCAGCGGATGTACGCCAACAAGGATTTGCGCAGCAAGCACGGCGGCCGCTGAATACCGGCATCGCCCTCAGCCGCAGCAACGGCATCAGGCTGATCATGCGCAGGGCGTCATTGACTGCCGGCCGGCAACTGCAGTTCAATCAATCGCATGACCTCGGCTGCCGCGCCCTGCGCCTCTTCCCGCGTCAGCGCTTCCGCCGCACCGGCATCACGCTTGCGGATCGCGGCCAGCATGGCACGCAGCCCCTTGATGCTTTCCTTTGAGCGCGTGGCGGAACGCTGCGGATGGGACAGCCCCAGCGCGCGCCAGCGCCAGATGCGCGCATGCAGCGTGCCGAGCATCGAAGACAGGGTCTCGCTGCCGGCCGCGGCAAACAGCACTTCATAAAAACGGTTTTTGGTTTCCAGCACCTCCTGCGCATCACCGCGCTCGTAGGCGCCGGCCACCACGTCCAGTGCCTGCGCCAGCTGTTTGATGTCGGCATCACCGGCGTTCTGCACAAACAGCCGCGCCGCCAGTCCTTCCAGCACCGCGCGGATCGTATACAGATCCTTCGCTTCGGCCAGGGACAGCGCGCGCACCACCGGCCCCTTGTTCGGCACGTTGGCAATCAGGCCTTCGGTTTCGAGCTGGCGCAGCGCTTCGCGGATCACCGTGCGCGACACGCCCATCATCTCCGTCAGCTCGCGTTCGGTCAGCCGCGCACCCGGCGCCAGACGGCCGTCGATGATCGCGCGCCGCAGGCCGTCCAGCACCTGCAGTCGCAGCGGCGCTGCAAGCTTCTGAATTTCATCGAGTTTTGGCGTATCCATGATGCCTAGTGTACCGCAGTTGACCCGATCCGTAATACCGTAATACGATATTACGGTCTGGTCGACGCGCCCCGGCGACCTCGCACAACACCATCAACACGCCTGACAGGCGCAATCCCGAGGAGCACGCATTCATGAGCACCCCCGTCAAAGTCGGCATCGTCGGCCTCGGCCGCTGGGCCAAAGTACTGACCCGCGCCGCCAAGCAGTCCGACAAGATCCAGATCGTCGCCGGCTACAGCCGCTCGCAGGAAAAACGCGATGCCTTCGCCAAGGAAATGGGTGTGCCCGCCGCACCCGACATGCAGGCCATGCTGTCCAATCCGGAAATCAAGGGCGTGATCCTGACGGTGCCGAATGAACAGCATCTGCCGATGGCGGAAATGGTCGCCAAGGGCGGCAAACATGTCTATACCGAGAAGCCGATTTCGCAGACCCTGGAAGACGGCTTGAAAATCGAAGCGCTGCAAAAGCAATATGGCGTCACCGTCACCGTCGGCCACAGCGCAAGGTTGATGGCCGGCATCCGCATCATCAAGGAAAAAATCGACGCCGGCGAGCTTGGCCGCGTCGCCTTCATCGAGGCCAATTTCTCCAATGAACGCGCACTGGAACTGACGCCGCAGACCTGGCGCTGGTACAAGGATCGCGCCCCCGGCGGCCCGCTTTCACAACTGGCGATCCACCAGTTCGACGTGCTGCATCTGCTCGGCGGCGAAGTGCAGGAAGTGTCGTCGATGGCCTCCAAGCTGTCACCGGTCGGCGCCGAAGTCGACGACCAGTCGATGACCCTGGTGCGCTTCAAGGACGGCAAGGTCGGTAACGTCGGCTCCTGCTGGACCTCGCCCGGCATCTTCGCGGTGCGCGTGTTCGGTTCCAAGGGCCTGATGCACTACGAAATCGATTTCGGCACCTGGGATACGCCGCACCTC
>CAZSIR010000094.1:0-8343 GCA_964606765.1 uncultured Bordetella sp.
CCTTGCCGCGCGGGTCCTTCATGTTGATGCCGATGCTTTTCTTGTTGCGGTTGAGGACCGCGAAGCAGTAGGACTCGTCATTGATCTTGGGTTCGAAGCGGCGCGAGCCATCCCCCTCGGGGAAGTTCTCCACCTTGGTGATGCTGGCGCCCATGTCGCCCAGCACCATCGTGCAGTAGGGCCCGGCCATCACCGTGGTGAGATCCAGTACGTTGACGCCTTCTAACGGTAATGCCATGCGGAAATGCTCCGGTTTTGTGCGCCGCCGCATCAGGCGACGCGATTAAATGGGGAAAAAGGGAAAAAGCGAAGGAAAAAACGAAGGAAAAAACGCCGGGTGCTTATTTTATCCCGCAGCGACAAACCCGGGAAATCCAGGTTGATTGCCTGGAGGGTGTCACACATAATGGATTCGGCTACAAGCCCATAAATATAAAGGAGGAGTGTATGAACTCAGCATCGGTATTGTTTCGACTTGTCCTTATGGCTCTCGCAGGCCTGCTGGTCCTGCCCGTTGCCGCGTTTGCGCAGAAATATCCGGAAAAACCCGTGCGGGTGGTGATCGTGTTTCCGCCCGGCGGCTCCAACGATGTGGTCGGTCGCATCGTGTTCCAGAAAGTCGGTGAAATCACCGGGCAGCAGTTTGTGATCGACAACCGGGGCGGCGCCGCCGGGCAGATCGGTTCGGAGATCGTTGCCCAGAGTCCGGCCGACGGTTACACCGTCATGGTGCAGTCCACGACCCATGTCGCCAATGCGCATCTCTACAAGAAGCTCAATTACGATGTGCTCAAGGACTTTGCCGGCGTGACCACGCTGGCGAGACAGGTGGGCATGCTGGTGGTGCATCCTTCGCTGCCGGTGAAAAACGGACAGGAGCTGCTTGCATTGGCAAAAAAACGCCCCGGCGAACTTGTTTACGCGTCCGCCGGCAATGGCAGCTATGTTCACCTGTCGATGGCGCTGATGGCGGAGATGGCGGGCATCAAAATGATCCACGTGCCGTACAAGGGCGGCGGGCCGGCCGGCACCGCGTTGGTCGCAGGGGAAACACAGGCGATGCTGGCCACGATTGGTTCACTGTTTACGCACATCAAGTCAGGCCGTGTGCGGCCGATTGGCGTGGCCACGGACAAACGCGTCGAGCAGTTTCCGGACGTGCCGGCGATTGCGGAATTCGTGCCGGGCTACGAGTTCACTGCCTGGGTCGGTTGTTTTGTCCCTGCAGGCACCCCCAAGGCGATTGTGGACACCCTGAATGCCGCACTGGGCAAGGCGCTGGCTGATCCGGGCGTCGCATCGAAGTTGAGCGCGCAGACGCTGGACCCGATGCACATGACGCCGGAGCAGTTCACCGCGCGCATCAAATCCGATTACGACAAGTACGAGAAGGTGGTCAAGATCAGCGGCGCGCGGGTCGACTGAGTGCGCGGCCTGCGCCCCGGCGCAGGCCGCATGCCGCAAGCGGGAGGTGGCGTGCAGTGGGCCGGCGTTCAGCGGCGTTGGTTCGCCGGCCGTTTTCGCGGATAATCCGCGTTCTGCGATTGCTTCGCCGCGGATTTTCAATTCTGGAGGAAACGATAATGAAAGCAACTCTGCATGCCGCTGCTGCGGCAATGGCTGTCCTGTTTTTTGCGCCGGTCGCCGCGATGGCACAGGCTTATCCGAACAAACCGGTGCGGGTGATCATTCCCTGGCCGCCGGGCGGTTCGAACGACATCGTCGGCCGCGTGCTGATGCAGAAAATGAGTGAAAACGTCGGCCAGCAATTCGTCATCGACAACCGCGGTGGGGCATCCGGCATCGTCGGTTCCGACGTGGTGGCGAAAAGCCCGGCCGACGGCTACGTCATCATGGTGCATTCGACCACGCACGTGTCGAATCCGCACCTGTACAGCAAAGTGCCCTACGACACGATGAAGGATTTTGTCGGAATCGCCCCGATCTCCCGCCAGGTCGGCATTCTGGTCGTCCATCCCTCCTTGCCGGTGAAAACGGTCAAGGAATTCGTCGAGCTCGGCCGCAAGCAGCCCAACGCCATCACTTATTCGTCATCGGGCAACGGCAGCTTCGTCCATCTCGGCATGGCGCTGCTCAATTCGATGACCAAGACGAAGATGGTGCATGTGCCGTACAAGGGCGGCGGTCCGGCCGCAGTGGCGATTTCCTCCGGTGAAGTGCAGGCGATGATGGCCACCGTGGGATCGGTGATTCCGCACATCAATTCGAAACGCCTGCGGCCGGTTGCCGTGACTTCCGAGGAACGCATCTCCCAGTTCCCGGACGTGCAGTCCATCGCCGAGGGCGGCGTCAAGGGTTATGAATTCACCGCCTGGATCGGCGCGCTGGCCCCGGCAGGTGTGCCGAAGCCGATCATCGACCGGCTCAACGCGGAAATCCACAAGGCATTGAAAGACAAGAATGTCGCGGAGAAACTCAGTGCGCAGACGCTGGATCCGATGTTCATGACGCCCGAGCAGTTTGCAGTACGGCTGAAGTCGGATTACGAAAAATACGCCAAAGTCATCAAGGAGACCGGTGCCAAGGTGGACTGAGTCCTGATTTCGACCACATCGTGCAAAGCCGGCGCCTGACGCCGGCTTTTTTATGGCCGCAACATTGTGGCCTCCGGTTGTTTTACGCATAATTTGTCCATCCGCGGGGCTCAACCGCGGAAACAAAATCCGGAGGAAAATCACATTGAAATCGATATTGAAACCGGCGTTGGTCGCCGTTGCTGCCGCATTACTCGCGGCGCCTGTGCTGGCGCTGGCGCAGGCCTATCCGTCCAAAGTGGTGCGCGTGGTGATTCCCTGGCCGCCGGGCGGCTCCAATGACGTGGTCGGCCGCGTGGTGATGCAGAAAGTTTCAGAGGCCATGGGCCAGCAGTTTGTGATCGACAATCGCGGCGGCGCTTCCGGCTCCATCGGCGCCGATGTGGTGGCCAAGGCCGCGCCCGATGGCTACACCATCATGGTGCATTCGACGACCCACGTCGGCAATGCGCATCTCTACGGCAAAAAGCTGACCTACGACACGCTGAAGGATTTTACCGGCGTCGGCATGCTGTCGGCGCAGCCCGGCGTGCTGACCGTGCATCCTTCGCTGCCGGTGAAAACCGCGAAGGAATTCATCGCGCTGGCCAAGTCGAAGCCGGGGCAGATCAATTATTCGTCATCCGGCAACGGCAGCGCGCCTCATCTGCAGATGGCGCTGCTGATCTCCATGACGGGCATCAACATCGTCCACGTGCCGTACAAGGGCGGTGCGCCGCAGGTCACCGCATTGCTGGCGGGCGAGACCCAGGCTTCGTTCGCCACGGTGGGCACCGTGATCACGCACATCCGCAACGGCAAGCTGCGTCCCCTCGGCCTGGGATCGACCAAACCGAGCAAGGCGCTGCCCAATGTGCCGACGCTGGCCGACTCCGGCGTGCCCGGTTACGACATGAGCC
The DNA here is from genome assembly GCA_964606765.1 of uncultured Bordetella sp. Taxonomy (GTDB): domain Bacteria; phylum Pseudomonadota; class Gammaproteobacteria; order Burkholderiales; family SG8-41. Next base: position 3,455 of record CAZSIR010000094.1, read on the forward strand.
CGTGGATCGGCGTATTCGCGCCGGCTGGCACGCCGAAAGCGGTGATCGACAGGCTCAGCGCCGAGATCAACAAGGCACTGGCTTTGCCGGATGTGGTCAAGACCCTGGAAAACCAGGCCCTGGATCCCGCGCCGGGCACGGTGGACCAGTTCAATGCGACGCTGAAAACCGACTATGAAAAGTACGGCAAGCTGATCAAGCTGACCGGCGCCAAAGTCGAATAAGAAAACCGGCCGATACCGAATCGGCCACTGGATTTTTCGGCAACTGCAGCAGCTCGCCGGCGCACAAGGGACAATCGTCCCGGCGCCGGCGAATTTTTTGAGGACAGGATCAACATGGATCTGGGCATCAGGGGCGAGACGGCATTGGTGGTTGGCGCCAGTGAAGGCATCGGTTACGAGAGCGCGAAGGCTTTGCTGGAGGAGGGCGTCGATCTGATCCTCTGCTCGCGCAACGCGGCAAAACTGGAGCAGGCGGCCGCGACGCTGGGGCAGCATGCCGGGCGCAAGCTGCGCTGGTTCGCAGCGGATGTGACCAAGGCCGCGGACGTTGCCGCCTTGCAGGCATGGCTGGCGGCGCAGGCGCCGAAACTGGACATCCTGGTATCCGCCGTCGGCGGCAGCCAGCGCGCATTGTTTGATGAACTGGACGACGCAGCCTGGTACGCCAATTACGAATTCAACGTGATGGGCACGGTGCGGGTGATCCGTGCTTCGCTGGAGCTGCTGAAAAAATCGGGTGCCGGACGCATTGTCATCCTCGGCGCAGCCGGGCCGCGCATGCCGTACCCGCAGCAGCTGGTGTCCAACGTACACAAGGCCGGACTGATCGCACTGGTGAAAACGCTGGGCGTTGAATTCCAGCCCTTCAACATCCGCGTCAATTCGGTGTCGCCCGGACGCACCATGACCAGTCTCTGGACCACGCGCATCGAAAAGCTCTCCCGGGAGCGCGGCGTGCCGCCGGCGGCCGTCGTCGAGGAGTTCACCCATGAAATTCCGCTCGGCCGTTTCGCGCAGCCCGAGGAGATCGCGCCGATGGTGGCTTTCCTCGCTTCGCATAAAACCAGCTATGTGACCTGTCAGTCGATACTGGTCGATGGCGGCATTGCCCGTGGCCTGGTCTGAAGAGGCGGGTGCGGGGGTCCGTATCGTGGGTTGACTGCGGGGAAGGGGGCCCGGGAGGTTGCCGCTACATCCTGTTTTGGGCATCATCGGCAGTTACGCAGTAATACAACTCTTAAAACAGCCGCGTACAAAATTGGAGGAGAAATGAACAAGGTCAACGTGAAGAACCTGAACAGGGTTTGCCGGATCATTGCTGCGGGCCTGCTGCTGGCCGGCGCCCAGGCGGTGCAGGCACAGGCATATCCGAACAAGCCGGTGCGCATCGTCAATCCTGCCGCTCCCGGCGGCAACAGCGAGGTGTTTTTCCGCCTTCTGCAACCGAAGATGGTCGAGTTTCTCGGCCAGCAGCTGGTGATGGACTATCGTCCCGGCGCCGGCGGCACCATCGGCGGCGACGTCGTGGCAAAAAGCCCGCCCGATGGCTACACCACGGGCCTGATGGCGGCGAGTTTTGTCATCAATCCGGCGATGATCAAAAAAATGCCCTTCAACACACTGAAGGATTTCACGCCGCTGGGCCTGATCGTCGATGTGCCTTCAGGGCTGGTGCTGCATCCCTCGCTGCCGGCGAAGAACCTGAAGGAACTGATCGCGCTGTCAAAAAAGCGCCCGGGCGAGATTTTCTATTCGACCTCGGGACGCGGCACCGTCGGCCACCTGTCGGGTGAACTGCTCAACAGCATGGCTGGCATCAAGCTGGTGCATGTGCCGTACAAGGGCGCCGGCCCCGCAGTGATCGATCTGGTGGCTGGGCAGATCCAGATGCAGTTTGCCAGCATGCCGCTGCTGACCGGGTACATCTCTGCCGGACGACTGAAGCTGATTGCACAGACCGGGGCTGCGCGCTCGGAGTACGCGCCGAACATCCCGACCATGGAAGAGGCCGGCCTGCCGGGCTTTGTCGTGCGCAGCGGCTTCAGTTTCGTCGGACCGGCGGGAATACCCCGGCCGATTGCCGAGAAGCTGAATCAGGCGATGGCCATGGCAGTGCGTGATCCGGAAAACCGCAAGACACTGATACAGCGCGGCGCCGATCCGGTCGGCAATTCAATCGAAGAGCATGATGCCTTCATCAAGGCGGAAATCCCGAAGTGGATCAAGATGGCGCGCGACGCCGGCATCGATCCGCAATGACCCGCCGCAACAGCTTGCGCAGTACCCCGGACAACTGAAAGGAAGTCAGCACATGATTGATCTGCAATTGACGCCGGAACAGATCGAGTTCCGTGATGCCGTTCGCGATTTCGTCAACCGTGAAGTCAGGCCCGCGGCCACGGATCCGGCGCGGCTGGAGCCTTTTGAAAAGCCGCTGATGGTGAACCTCCTGGACCAGGCGGCGCAGATGGGGCTGCGCGGCCTCGGGCTGCCGGAAGACGCGGGCGGAGCCGGCGCGGATACCTTTACCACCTGCATGCTGCTGGAGGAACTGGCGGCCGGTGATGTGGATCTGGCCGCGGTGCTGGGCGAGACCGCGCTGCTGGCCAGTGAAGTGATGGGCAAGGCGATGAGCGAGGCGCAGCGCGCGTACTGGCTGCCGCTGTTCCAGGCTGAAGACCGTTTCCATATCGCGCTGATCGCGCGTGATGCCGACGCCGGCCGCGGCTGGAGTTACCACCAGACGCTGCCGCTGGATGCGGCAGAGCCTGCGGCGCCGGAACTCACCGCGACCCGCGACGGCAAGGGCTGGGTGCTCAACGGTCATGCGCCTTTTGTCGCCAATGCGCCGGTGGCCGGTTTGTTCGTGGCCCAGGCCAAGGCGAGCGGCGGCGAGGGCACCGTCACCGTGCTGCTGCCGCGCGCCGCACAGGGTCTTGGCGTCGGCGAATTCCTGCCGGCATTTGCCAATGATGGCGAAAATACACGCTGGCACCACGGCGCAGTGGCGCCGGTCACGCTGAAAAATTGCCGGGTTGCGGATGAAAACGTGCTGGCCGCGGATGCCGCCCACCGCCTGCTGCAGTCGGCGATCGCCGGACGGCATATGGTGCAGATGGCGGCCATCAACATCGGCGTGGCCCGCGCCGCATACGAGGCCGCCATTGAATACGCCAAAATGCGCTGGCAGGGCGGGCGCCATATCGTCGAGCATCAGGCCATCGGCATGAAACTGGCCGATGTCGCGATCCAGATCGAAGCGGCGCGCAGCCTGACCTTGAAGGCGGCCTGGGTGGTGGATCATCCGGAAGCCGTGGCCGACCGCAGCGTCAATGACCTGCCGTGGCCGGTGATGGCGCGCAGCTTTACCGCGGAGGCTTTGCATCGCGCGACGCTGGAAGCCGCGGAATGCTTCGGAGCAATGGCGGTGATGCGCGACATGCCGCTGCAGAAGTATGTGCATGACACGCTGGTGCTGCGGCATTCGGCCGATTGTGACCTGGCGTCACCGCTGGTGGTCGCCGAGGCTGTCGCAGGGTTCGGGCGCTGATGGCCATGCAGCGCGAGTTTTATATAACCTGTTGATTTTATTGAAATATATTTCAAGGGGCGGCAATGGACTTTGCACTGAATGAAGAGCAGCGCGGCTGGCAGATGGAGGCACGGAAATTCGCCGAGGAAGAAATCCGGCCGATGTCGCTCGCCCGCGACCAGATCGCCAATCCCAAGGACACCTTTGACTGGGACATCATCAAGAAGGGATCGAAACTCGGCTTTCGCACGCTGGCCGTGCCGCGTGAATGGGGCGGGCATGAAGCCGATTTCGTGACCCAGGCGCTGGTGATGGCGGAACTGGCGCGCGGCGACAGCTCGGTGTCCAAGACCTTCAGCCAGTGCTGGAAGTGGAGCCACCTGATTGCCGCCTCCTGCAGCAATGACCAGAAGGAGCGCTTTCTCAAGCCCTTCATGGCGGATGACGGGTTTGTGCTGGGCAAGGGCGGCACGGAAGCCAACGCCGGATCCGACAACCGGATGCCGCCGGAGAACGATCCCAAGGCCGGCTGGAAGCTGCGCGCCGAGCGCGACGGTGACGAATGGATCCTGAACGGCACCAAGATGTTCATCGCCAACGGCAGCGTGGCAAAGCTCTTTTTTGTCGATGCGCGCACCAATCCCGAAGTCAACATCCGCGAAGGCAGCACGATGTTCATGATTCCGCGCGATACGCCGGGATTCCGCGTCGGCAAGGTCTTCAACAAGCGCGGCTGGCGTTTTTACCAGAACGGCGAGCTGATATTCGAAAACGCCCGGATACCGCATGCCAACGTGGTGGGCGAGGTCAATGGCGGCGTCAAGGCGCGCGCCACCGACAAATCCGAGTTCGGCGACATCGAGCTTGCGGCCAATGCGCTGGGCATCTGCGATGACGCAGTCGGCATGGCCATGCATTTTGCGCGCAACCACAAGCGCGCCGGCAAGCTGCTGATCGACCACCAGCTGGTGCAGCTGAAGCTCAACGAGATGTACATGCTGACCGAAGCGCTGCGTTCATTCGTTCTGCGCACCGCCTGGGAACGCGACCGCAAGCTGCCCGACCTCGGCAACAACGTGCTGGTGATGAATTATTCCCAGGAAGTGGTGCAGCGGGTCACCCGCGACAACATGGACATCCACGGCCCCGAAGGCTGCCTGATGAACGCACGGGTCGACAAGCTGGTGCGTGACGGCATGATCTGGACCCATCTTGCGGGCGATACCGTGCAGCGGGTGAAGGTGGTCAAGCGCCTGCCGCTGACCCTGCCGGCCTGAACTGAATTCATCCGGCTGAACCGCGGCCGGCATCGGTACGGCATTGCCGCACGCGAGCCCGGCGTTTCGCTTGCT
>CAZSIR010000094.1:8443-12151 GCA_964606765.1 uncultured Bordetella sp.
CCGCGGCCGGCATCGGTACGGCATTGCCGCACGCGAGCCCGGCGTTTCGCTTGCTACGCCGGCCTGGGGATGACCGGCAAGGGCAAAGGAAAGCGTTGATGAAGACGACGGCAGACAGTGGCGACCTTGTCCTGGTCCGCATTGACCAGCGGGGTGATGCCGGACATGTGGCGCATGTGACGGTCAACAATCCGGCAAAACGCAACGCGCTGGGCATGGCGGGAAAGCGCGCGATCGCTGAAGCGTTTTCCCGGCTGTCGCAGGACGCGAAGTTGCGCGCTGTGGTGCTGACCGGCGCAGGAGACCGGTCTTTTATCGCCGGCGCAGATCTGGCGGAAATGCAGGGCCTCAGCGTTGCGGAAGCCGAAGAAGAGCACACGCTGACCCATTACGCCTGCGACTCGATACGCCGCTGCCCGGTTCCGGTGATAGCGCGCATCAATGGTTATTGCCTTGGCGCGGGCATGGAGCTTGCCGCCTCATGCGACATGCGCGCTTCTGCTGATCACGCAAAATTCGGCATGCCGGAGGTGCGTGTCGGACTGCCGTCCGGGATGGAGGCCGCGCTCCTGCCGTCCTTGCTGGGCTGGGGGCGCGCGGCCGAACTGGTGCTGACGGGCGATATATTCGAAGCCAAGGACATGTATCAGTTCGGATTCGTGCAGAAACTCGTGCCTGCGGCCGGGCTGGATGATGCAGTGGATCGCTGGATACAGTCGATTTTGATCAGTGGTGCGAGGGCGGTGCGGCTGCAGAAGTCGCTGCTGCGCGATTGGGAACGGATGTCCTTGAGCGACAGCATCCGCCGGGGCATCGAAATGTGCGTGGAAGCCCGTCGCAGCGATGAACCGTCAAAGCTCATGGCGGAATTTCTGGCGCGCAAGAAAAAGTAGTCCGGGTGTGCCGGGTCTTTCCGGGACCGTTGCGAAGGTTGATGCGCATTCCCGGAAAAGCAGCTGAAATCCAGGGCGGGAGAATGAAGGGAGACCAGTGGTGACGAAACAGCGCAATCCCCTGCAGGGGGTTACGGTTCTTGATCTGGGGCAGATCTACAACGGCCCTTATGCGACATTCCTGATGGGCATGGCCGGCGCGCGCATCATCAAAATCGAGCCGCTGGACGGCGAGTCGATGCGGCAGCGGACCCTCATCGGCGGGGCGGCGCTGCCCTTCGCCATGCTGAATTCCAACAAGCAGGCGGTCACCCTGAACCTCAAGACCCAGCGGGGCCGCGAGATCCTGCTGGATATGGCCCGTCGCGCCGATGTGCTGCTCGAGAATTTCCTGCCCGGGAAACTGGACAAGCTGGGCATCGGTTATGAAGTGCTGCGCGAGGTGAATCCCCGGTTGATCGTGGCCTCAGGCTCCGGATACGGCAGCACGGGGCCTTATCGCGAATATCCGGCCATGGACATTTCGATTCAGGCGATGTCGGGGGCGATGAGCGTGACCGGATTCCCGGACGGACCACCGACAAAAATCGGCCCGGCGCTGTGCGATTTTTCCTGCGGTGTTCATCTGTATGGCGCCGTTGTGACGGCGCTGTATGAGCGGGAGAAAACAGGGCTTGGCCAGAAGGTTGAAGTGGCGATGCTGGATGCGATCTATTTTTCCCTCGCCTCCAGCCTCGGGCTGTATTTCGCTTCGGGAAATTACGGCGGACCCGTCAATTTCGAGCAGAGGACCGGAAACACGCACAGCGGCAGGGCATCGGCGCCGTACAGCGTTTATCAGGTCAGCGACGGGTATATCGCCATCCTGTGCACCAACAACAAGCACTGGGTATCCCTGACCAGGGTGATGGGCCGGGAAGAACTGGGCTCGGATCCGCGTTTCAATACCGCAAAAAAACGCGCCACGCTCGGTGAAGAAGTGGACAGGATCGTCGGCGAATATGCGGCGCAGTACAAACGCGATGAACTGTTTGCCCTACTTTCACCGCATCACATTCCCTGTGCGCCGGTACGGGACCTCGCCGAGATTACCAATGACCGGCACCTGCATGAGCGGGGCATGCTTGAATGGATGGAGCATCCCCAATACGGCAGGATTGCGGCCGCCCGCAGTCCGCTTCGTTTTGAGCACCAGGCCCTTCAGAAACTCAGGCCCAGTTCTGAACTGGGCGGGAACAATGAAGAGGTCTATGGCGAGTGGCTGGGAATGTCGAAGGAAGAACTGGCGGCGCTGAAGGCGGAGAAGGTGATTTAACCCGCTGCCGGCCCGAGGAGGACTTGGCGCCGGGTGCCGTTCAGATGACGCTTACCCGGGGTTTTTCCAGGGCCTGTTCGTGGCTGACCGTGGGGGCCGCCAGTTTGTACAGCGCCCTCCGCGTATTGCTGAACAGCGAACGCATTTTTTCGGTCCAGGGCGTCTTGCGCGCCTGCAGTGCCGCCGGGCTTTCCCACACGTCGGGTCCGGCCAGTTCGTAGGCGGTCAGGTAGCGCGGCCCGTCCGTGCTGTCGCCAAGGATGCCGGTGGAGGTGTAGCGCCGTGCGCGGAATACGCCCGGAATGGCGGCGCAGCGCGGCAGGTGTTCGCTGTCGTACCAGGCGTTGTATTCATCAACGATGTGGTCGGGGATGTCGGTGTGCACGATGTACATCCAGGGCGCATCCGCTGAAGGTGCGCCGCCAACCTCGCACATCAGCCTGAAATTCATGCGTTCGCGTTTGTCACCGTAGAGTTTGCGCATGCGCAGCGACCACGGCGTGGGATTGGCGACGATGTGCTGGAAGTCCCTGGCGGCCTCGACGCTTTCATCGGCGGTTTCATACCAGGCCAGGTAACGGATGTCGGCTTTGTCGCAGAAATAGCGGCGGGTACGGACAAAACCCGGCAGGGCCGTCAGCTGCGGCACATGCTCGAGCGCATACCAGTCATTGAATTCCGCGTCGTGTTCCGCCGAGACGTCGAGGCGGACCGTGATCAATCCGCCGGCCTGCGCGGTCATTCCCGGACTCTCATTGCGGCACTTCAAGGTCGACCAGCGGGCCGTACTGCTGGCCGCCGAACACGTCACCGTCATCGACATCACCGGAAATCACCGGGCGCGGGATGGTGATCTTGATTGCGTTCGCTGCGTCGTAGTTGATGATGGCGACGACTTCGGGTTTGAGCCGGTAGGTCTTCGCGAACCAGTCGGCGTTGATCAGCCTGGCGTCACGGACTTTCTCGTAGACCGGACGTTCCTTGAAGATGATGTCAAAGGTCAGTTCGAAGGGCCCCGAATTTTTGCTGCGGATCAGCTTGGTGACCTGCCAGAGTTTTGTCATGTTTATACCCGCTTTTTACAACTGTTCGTAGCCGATGCGGAACATTTCCAGCGGGCTGTCCGGCTCGACGACATGATTCATGTTGAAGCGGTAACTGGCGCCCTTGTCGATCTCGGCCGGGGAGTAGGGGAAGGCCACCGAGGTGATCAGCCCCGTCCATTCCGGCACCGGGTAATGCACGGCGATGTGGCTCAGTGATTTGGCCAGGGCATTGGCCAGCTTCTGCTCGGGCGCGGTGATCTGGAACAGCAGCCCCACTTCGTGGCCCACCGACATGTCCGGTTCCAGCACGCCCATCGCGGCATTGCGGCCGAACTGGCGCACATCGAGCCGGTAGCGGCTGTCGATGCCGTCACCCATCACGGCGCGGATGCGGTCGCGCGCCGCCTTGACCAGATTCTCCAGCCAGTGGTCGAACTGGCGCAGAATGATCGGG
>CAZSIR010000095.1:0-11911 GCA_964606765.1 uncultured Bordetella sp.
GCACGATCGCCACCGGCATGGTCTTGTCGCCGCGTTTCTGGTGTTTCTGGTAATGACGGTAACCGCCGGCGCCGCCGACACGGGTGGCCATGCGCACGACCATGCGGTCCGGCGCCTTCAGGCCGGCGCGGTAGGTGCCGTGGTTCTGGATGCCGGTTTCCGGATCCTTCGTGATGACATTGGTCGCGGTCAGCGTCGGTGCGCCGTCAAAACCCGGGGTTGAAACCGGGATCGGCAGCGCATCGAGGCCGTTGCCCTCCCCCTGCAGCGCTGCGCCGGTGATGACCACTTCCTGGCAGGCGGCCTGCTGCACTTCCCTCGGCGGCAGCGGATTGGCGATGGCCCGGTCCCAGCGCTGCTGCACTTCATCCAGCGGCGCACCCATGCCGACGCCGTAGATTTCACGGTTGCCGGCGAAGGCGCCGACCACCACCGGGAATTTGTAGCGGCGGCCCTGCGCATTGACGACGTTGGTGAACAGGAAGGCCTTGCGCTCGTGCTCCTCGATGCCGCCGACGTACTGCCAGCGCACCAGCGGGTGCATCTCCGAATCCTTGTCGATGGCGCGGTCGACTTCAATCAGCAGGCCGCGCTCGCGCAGCGCATCCAGATGGTCATGCAGGTCCGCGTAACCGCGGTCGGTTTTTTTCATGCTGCGCTTTTAATGCTGCGTTTATTTGCGCGTTGCAACCCAGGGCGAAGTCTTGCCCGCCGACGTCACGGTGCCTTCGATGCGGTTGCCGCTGACCTTGCCGGCATAACGGCCGTCACCGGCGGTGAAGCTGATGTCTTCGCCGCGCAGCCTGCCGTTCAGCACCGGCGACACCTTGCCGCCGCTGCCCAGCGAGCCGTGCACCATCTGGTATTCCTGCGCGAACTTGATTTCATCCTTGCCCGAAGTCCAGGTGCCCGCAACCTTCGCCGGCACGATCCACAGGTAGGCCGTGCAGTAACTGCTGCAGTCGTTCTGCGCGCTCTGCGTTTCATCCGCCTTCCAGTCGCCCATCGTGAACGAGTTGGAAGCCACGCGCGTGCCCGGCTTCATGTCGAGGATCTTCGGGCGCAGCCGCACATTGAGTTCAGGCAGCAGAAACAGCGTGATCACGGTCGCCTTGGAAAAATCGGTCTCGAAAATGTCGCCGTGGATGAAGGTGGCCTTGCCGCCCACGCCGGCCTTGGCGGCGTTGTTGCGCGAGAGCTGCACCATGTCCGGGTTGTATTCCACGCCGAAGGCGGTGGCGCCGCGCTTGGCGGCGGTGATCACGGTACGGCCGTCGCCGGAGCCAAGGTCGTAGTGGATGTCGCTCGGCGTCAGCTTGACCATGTCGAGCATGCGATCGACCAGGGCCTGCGCAGTCGGCACCCAGACGACGTCCTTGCCGGCCTGGCCGACTTCAGGTTCGAATGCGGGCTTGGGTTGAGCCTGGGCAAATGCAGCCTGGGAAAATGCGGCAGCGGCAAAACAGGACAGCATCAGCGCCAGCGCGGTGCGGCGCATCTGGATCAGGGTGGGCATGTTGAATCTCCGTGGTTGAAGACCGTCAGTACATCGGTGGTGAATGGCGGATTACGGCTGCTGCGGGATGATACCGGATTCCCCGTGAAAAGCGGCTGGCGCAGGCGGCCCGGCATCCGGATTATGATGCGGTTTTGCCCAGCCGCCACCGCCATGGACAGCGCACCGCCAGCATCCGCCCGCCGCATCGTCAAAATCGCCTGCCCGCACGACTGTCCCGACACCTGCGGACTGGATGTGACCGTGGAAAACGGCAGGGCCATCGCAGTCAAAGGCAATGACATGCCTTTTACCGGCGGCACCCTCTGCACCAAGGTGGCCCGCTACCTGGAACGCACTTACTCGCCGTCACGCATCCTTTACCCGATGAAGCGCATCGGCAAAAAGGGTGAGGGTAAATTTGCCCGCATCAGCTGGGACGAAGCGCTGGACACCATCAGCGCGCGTTTCGCGGCCATCGCCGCCGAAGATCCGCAGCAGATCCTGCCGGTCAGTTATGCCGGCACGATGGGCATGATCAGCTATGCCGGCATGGACCGGCGCTTTTTCCACCGCCTTGGCGCCAGCCTGCTCGAACGCACGCTGTGCTCCTCCGCCGGCAAGGCCGGCATGAAAATCACCCTCGGCGGATCAGTGGGCTGCGACCCGGAACGGGCCGATGAAGCGAAACTGATCCTGATCTGGGGCTCCAATCCCGTCACCTCCAACCTGCATTTCTGGTCGCGCTGCCAGGAAGCCAAGCGCCGCGGCGCAAAACTGGTGGTCATCGACCCGCGGCGCAATGAAACCGCGGAACGGTGCCATCAGCACATCGCGCTGTATCCCGGCACCGATGCCGCGCTGGCGCTGGCGATGATGCATGTGATCATCGGCGAAGGCCTCACCGATGCCGATTACGTCGAAAAACACACGCTGGGTTACGCCGGACTCGCCGAACGTGTGCGCGAGTGGACGCCGGCGCGCGCGGCCGCGATCTGCGGCATCCGTGCAGAGGAAATCATCACCCTCGCCCGCGAATACGCCGGCACCCGCGCCGCGATGATCCGCCTGAATTACGGCATGCAGCGCCACTACGGCGGCGGCATGGCGACCCGCACCATAGCCTGCCTGCCGGCGTTGACGGGGGCGTGGCGTGATCCCGCGGGCGGCGTAATCATGACCACGGCCGATTTCTACGGCTTCAACCATCGTGCACTGGAACGTCCGGACCTGCTGCACAGCCAGCCGCGCATCCTCAATCTCGCCGCGCTCGGCGATGCGCTGACCCGCGCGCAGCCGCCGGTCAAAGCCGTGTTCGTCTACAACAACAATCCGGTCGCGGTGTGTCCGGAGTCGCGCAAGGTGGTGGCCGGATTTTCACGTGAAGACCTGTTCACCGTCGTGCATGAAATTTTCCAGACCGACACCGCGGATTACGCCGACATCCTGCTGCCGGCAACCACCCAGCTGGAACACCACGACATCCACAAGTCGTACGGCCACCTTTATGTGCAGGCGAGCCAGCCGGCGATCGCCCCTGCTGGCGAAAGCAAACCCAATGCTGAAGTGTTCCGCCTGCTTGCCGCGCGCATGGGATTCGACGACGCCTGCCTGCGCGACTCCGATGAAGACCTTTGCCGCCAGGCGCTGGACTCGAAAGCATCCGCGCTCGAGGGCATTTCCTGGGATGCGCTGAAAACCCGCGGCTGGCAGCGCCTCAACATTCCGGCGGCGCCCTTCGCCAACGGCGGCTTTCCAACGCCTTCGGGCAAATGCGAATTCTGGAGCGAGACGGCAAAAGCGCAGGGCCATGACCCGCTGCCCGGCTACAACCCGCCGCGCGAAGGCCCGACCAGCAACCCCGGACTCGCGCAACGCTACCCGCTGGCCTTCATCTCGCCGCCGCACCGCCATTTCCTCAACTCGTCGTTTGCCAACCTTGACTTTGCGCTGAAGGAAGCCGGCGTGCCGTCACTGGAAATCCATCCGGAAGACGCCGCCCGCCGCGGCATCAGCGATGGCATGCCAGTCTGCGTGTTCAATGACCGCGGTGATTACACCGTGCGCGCGCGCATCACCGACCGCATGCGCCCCGGCGTGGTGTCAGCGCCTTCGGTGTGGTGGAAAAAGCTCACTGCTGACGGCCGCAATGCCAATGAAGTGACTTCGCAGGGCATCGCCGACATGGGGGGCGCCGCGACGTATTACGACTGCCTGGTGGACGTGCGGCCGGGGGGCTGACGGACGGCGGCAGAAAGCAAAGCCGGATTGCCTGTCCAGTACGGACGCAGGCACAACACCACAATCCGCCTAACGCACGCCCAGCAGCGTCACCTCGAACACCAGGGTCGCATTCGGCGGTATCACGCCGCCGGCGCCGCGCGCGCCATAGGCAATCGATGCGGGACAGGTCAGGCGCGCGGCGCCGCCGACCTTCATCATCGCCACGCCTTCAGTCCAGCACTTGATCACGCCGCTCAGCGGGAACTCGATGGGCTCGCCGCGGCTGTACGAACTGTCGAACTCGCGGCCGTCGGGAAACAGGCCGCGGTAATGCACCTTCACGGTCGAAGCCGCGGTCGGCTGTGCGCCCTTGCCTTCCTTCACCATCTCGATCACCAGACCGCTTTGCGTCACTTTTGCACCCGGCGCCTTGGCCGCCGCGGCGAGCGCGGCATCCGGCTTGGTCTGGGCGGCGGCCGGTTGCACGGCGGCGAACCCCAGGCCCGCGCCTGCACAAACCAGCATCAGCTTGAACATGGTTGCAGTCATTGTCTGGATCCTTTGAAGTTGCGGAACATCGTCAGGTTTTTTTCGGAATCACGATCTGTGTCTGCGTGACGATGGCCACGCGTTTGCCGTCCGGGTTGCTGACCGTCGTCTGCCACACCATCGTGGTGCGCCCGATGTGCAGCGGCACCGTGCTGGCCAGCAAGGTTTCACCTTCGCCCGCAGCAAAAAAATTGGTTTTCGATTCGAGCGTCGTCGTGCGGTAGCCCTCGGGCAGGTTCGCCACCGTGCCCATCGCGCCGAGGATGTCGGCAAAGGCCATGATCAGCCCGCCGTTGACTCGTCCGCTGCGGTTGATGTGGCTGTCATTGACCGGCATCTCGGCATCGAGGCGGCGGCGTGACAGTTTTTTCAGGCGGATGCCCAGCGAGCGCCCCATGCCCACGGACAGCGACTGTTCGAGCATCGCGCGGTTGGCCGCGGGCAAAGTGTTGGGCGGCAGTTTTACCCGCACGGGGGTCTTGGCAGAATTTTTTTTGCTGGCAGTCACCTGCGGCTCCGGTTTTATCGCGCCGGCAGTATAGCCGACGCAGTGCGGGACTTCCCCGCTTTCATGCCCGGATGAATTTTATAAGAATATGATTTTATTTAATATTTTTATCCTTGCAGGAACAGCGGTTTATTGGCGTAATACCGCCCATCATGAGAACAACCGTCAACGGCGCAAGCCTGCACTACGAAATCATCGGCGCCAGCGGTCCCTGGGTCGCCATTTCCCCGGGCGGAAGGCGTGCGATGGCCGCCGTCAAACCGCTGGCGCAGCGCCTGGCGGAAGCCGGTTATCGCGTACTGATCCATGACCGGCGCAACTGCGGCGCCTCCGATGTGATGCTCAGCGGTGATGCCGCAGAACATGAGGTGTGGGCGGATGACCTGCATGCCCTGCTCGTGCAAATCGGCGCATTGACGGCTGCGTCGCCCGTTTTCATCGGCGGCAGCTCCTCGGGTTGCCGCATGTCGCTGGCCTTTGCGCTGCGTTATCCGCAGGCCGTGCGCGGGCTGCTGCTGTGGCGCATCACCGGCGGCGCATTTGCGGCGCAGCGCCTGGCAAAGGAATACTACGGCCAGTACATCGCCGCGATGCAGGCCGGCGGCATGGCGGCGCTGTGCGCGATGCCGCATTTCCGCGACCTCGCTGCCGCGCATGCGCCGAATCGTGAAAAACTGCTGGCCGCCGACCCCGCTGCAGTGATTGCCGCGATGACGCGCTGGAGCCGGGGCTTTCTGCGGGAAGCGGATCTGCCGGTGATCGGCGCCACGGCGGAACAATTACGCTCGATCCAGTCACCGGCCTGCGTGATCCCCGGCAACGACAACACCCATCCGAAAGCCGTCGGCGAAGGTCTGGCGCGGCTGCTGCCGGATGCGGACCTGAACATCCTGTTTGCCGAACATCTCGATGTCGATGTGGTGCCGCCGGAAGACTGGGCAAAAAAGGAAGCCGAAATGGCGGCGATGCTGGTCGCCTTCCTGCGACGCCGGAGCGCCTGAGGCTCAGGTCTTGTAGTCGGGAAACAGTTTCTCGACCAGCGCCATGCCGGCCACCCAGTCGCGGCTGGCCGAGTTGTAGACCCCCATGCGGCCGAATTTCGCCGCGCGTGCGGCAGACACTGCCGGATCGGGCACGATCAGTTTGCCGCCGCCGGCCAGCGCGCCGATCTGCGCTCGGCAGGCCAGTTCGAAAAAATGATGGTAGATGTAGGCCTCGGGCAGCGTCGTGCCGCAGACCAGCGCACCGTGGTTTTCCAGCAGCATGACCCACTCCTTGCCCAGCGCAGCCGCCAGCTGGTCGGCGCCTTCGCGCGTGGTGTCGTCCACCTCGTTCGGGTAACGCGCGATGCGGTTGTAAAAACGCATCGCCTGCTGCGTCAGCGGCAGCAGGCCGTGGGCCTGCGCCGACACCGCGAGGTTCGCCGGTGAGTGGGTATGCACCGCGGAATGGATGTCGGGCCGCGCCTGCAGCACGGCGGCATGCAGGTTGTACGCCGCGGGGCTGGCCTTGTATGGCGACACGCCGACCTGTTTGCCGTCAAGGTCGTACTTGACCAGGTTGGAGGCGGTCACCTGCTCCATGTACACATTGTCGGCCTTGACCAGGAAATGCCCCGACTCGCCGGGCACGCGCAGCGAAATGTGGTTGTAGGTCATGTCGACAAACACGAAATGCGCGACCAGGCGGTGCGCCGCCGCCAGTTCGCAGCGTGCCATCCACTCGGCCTCGCCGACCCGCGCTCGCAGTGAGCGCGGCCGCGCGGCGCGGGTGGCCACATGCTTGTGTTTGGCGCGCGCAACCATGGCAGTCAGTCGATGGATTCAGTCAATCTTATTTAGTCAATCTTCGCGCCGGAGACCTTGACGATGCGGGCGTATTTCTCCATGTCACGGCGGACAAAGGCCGTGAACTCCTCGACGCTGCTGCCCACCGGATCCGCGCCGAGGTTGATGAACTGCGCCTGCATGTCCGGGGTCTTCACGGTCTTGACCACGGCGGCATTGACGCGGCTGATGATGGCTTTCGGCGTTTTCGCCGGCGCGAACATGCCGAACCAGTTCACGGCTTCAAAACCCGGCACGCCGGATTCGGCGATGGTCGGCACATCCGGCAGCTGCGGCGAACGCTGCAGGCTGGCGATGCCCAGCACGCGCACGCGGCCGGCCTTGATGTGGCCGACAATGGGCGAAATCGAGTTGAACATCATCTGCATATGCCCGCCCACCACATCGGTCACCGCCTGCGGCGCGCCCTTGTACGGCACGTGGACGATGTCGGTGCCGGTCATCTGTTTGAACAGCTCGCCGGCGAGGTGGTTGGCCACGCCGTTGCCGGCGGAAGCGTAATTGAGCTTGCCCGGCTGCGATTTCGCCAGCGCAATCAGCTCCTTGATGTTTTTTGCCGGCACGCCGGGATTCACCATCAGCACGAACGGTCCAATGGAAATCAGGCTGATCGGCGCGAAATCGCGCAGCGTGTCATAGGGCAGCGGCGCCTTGCGCAAATGCGGCAGGATGGTCAGCGCACCGGGGCTGCTGATGAACAGCGTGTAGCCGTCGGGCGCGGACTTGGCCGCGATTTCGGCGCCGATGATGCCACCGCCGCCGGCGCGGTTGTCCGCCACCAGCTGCTGGCCGAGCTGCTGTGAGAGTCCCGGAAACACCAGCCGCGCCGTAACATCTGGCGTCGCGCCGGCCGGCACTGACAGGATCACGCGGATCGGCTTGTCGGGCCAGGCTTCCGCTGCGGCCAGCGGTGTCGTCACCAGTACAAGACCGGCCAGAGACCATATTCTGAGCATTGCGTGCATTTTTTCTCCTCGTTCGGGTGTGCTGGTTTTTGCCGGATGTTAGCAGTTAATGGTGCGATCGAAGCGCTTCCCGTTAAAATCCAGCTCCCGCACCCCCACTACAAATCAAGCAGAGAGGATGTCATGACCGCAGGCAAGGAACTCGCAGGCAAGGTCGCGCTGGTCACCGGCGCGGCACGCAATATCGGACGCGCCATCGCCATTTCACTGGCCGAAGCCGGCGCAACCGTCGCCGTCAATGCCCGCGCGGCCAGGGACGATGCCGAAGCGGTGGCGAAGGAAATCCGCGACGCCGGCGGCAAGGCCGACGTGTTCATGGCCGACATCGCCGATGGCGCCGCCGTCAACGCCATGACCGCGGACATCATCCAGCGCCACGGCAGACTGGACATGCTGATACTCAATGCCTCGATCCGCAAGGAAACCGCGTTCATCGACATGAGCTTCGAGGAATGGCGCAGCCTGCTGTCGATCACGCTGGACGGCTCCTTCCACTGCGTCAAGGCCGCCCTCCCCGCGATGATCAAGGCGGGCGGCGGCAGCATCGTGACCCTCGGCGGCATGACGGCATTGTCCGGCGCAAAAAAACGCGTGCACGGTTCCGTCGGCAAACACGGCCTGTGGGGCATGACCCGCGCGCTGGCCAAGGAATTCGGTGAATACCGGATCAACGTCAACTGTGTCGCGCCGGGACAGATGGATACCGCAAGGGCGGCCGACCGCTCGGCGCGGGCCCCCGTGTCCAATGTGCCGATGGGCCGCCGCTCCAGCCCGGAGGAAGTGGCCGGCATCGTGCGCTATCTCTGCACGCCGGCGGCGCAAATGATCAGCGGGCAGCTGATCTACGTCGACGGCGGCCAGCAGCAGTTCTGAAAAACGTTTTACCGCCAGGACGCCAAGAACGCCAAGAAAAACAAATAACCAACTAGGCATTGCGGTGCGCATGCAACTGGTCGGGCCTTATCCCCGATCGTGCCGCGAACTTTTTCAATCTTGATCTTGTGTTTTTTGTGAGTTGTTGAAGTTCTTGGCGTTCTTGGCGCCTTGGCGGTATGACCGAATCCCGGCTTAAACCACTTCACTCTCATGCATGAACTGCAGCCGCGCGAGATGGGCATACAGCCCGTCGGCGCGCAGCAGTTCATCATGGGTGCCGGTTGAATGCAGATGGCCGCGGTCGAGCACCAGGATGCGGTCGGCATTGCGCACCGTCGCAAGGCGATGCGCAATGACCAGCGTGGTGCGGCCGCGCGCCAGTTGCTCCAGCGCCGCTGCAACCTGGCGCTCGCTTTCCGCATCGAGTGAACTGGTTGCCTCATCCAGCAGCAGGATCGGCCGATCAGCAAGCAACGCGCGCGCAATCGACAGCCGCTGGCGCTGGCCGCCGGACAGCCGGATGCCGCGCTCGCCGAGGTCGGTGTCAAAACCCTGCGGCAGGCGCTCGATGAATTCAATGGCATGCGCCGCGGCGCAGGCGGCACGCACCTCCGCTTCGGTCGCGTCAGGCCGGCCGAATCGCAGATTCTCGGTGACCGAGGCGGCAAAAATCACCGGGTCCTGCGATACCAGCGCGATGGCGCGGCGCAGGGCCAGCGGATCGCAATGCCGGGTATCGGCACCGTCGATCAGGATGCGCCCCGACTGCGGATCGTAAAACCGCAGCAGCAGCGAAAAGATCGTGGTCTTGCCGGCACCCGAGGGCCCGACCAGCGCCACGCGCTCCCCGGGATGCACGTCAAAAGACAGTTTGCCCAGTGCAGCGGCATCAGGCCGCGTCGGATAAGCAAAGCTGACGTCCTCGAAACGGATGACACCCTTGATGCGCGCCGGCAGTTCGATCGGCGGCGCCTCGGCCACCAGTTCAGGTTGCGTATCCAGCAGTTCCATCAGGCGTTCGGTCGCACCCGCCGCGCGCTGGATTTCCCCCCAGATTTCGGACACCGTGCCCGCGCCGCTGGCGACGATGCCGGCATAAAACACGAAGGCCGACAGCTGGCCCGCGGTGAGCCGCCCCTCGAGCACATCATGGCCGCCGACCCAGAGGATCACGCCCACCGCGCAGAACGCGATCAGCATCACCGAGGCGATCAGCCAGGCCTTGACGCGGATGCGGTCGACGCCGGCGACGTAGGCCGCTTCGGTCGCCGCATCAAAGGCGGCGCGCGTACGCGCCTCATGACCATAGGCCTGCACGGTGCGGATTTCATGCATGGCCTCGTCCACATGCGCCGACACCTCGGCGACGCGGTCCTGGTTCGCGCGCGACAGGCGGCGCACGCGGCGGCCGACAATCAGGATCGGGATCAGCGTCGCCGGCACGCCGAGCACGATCAGCGCCGCCAGTTTCGGGCTGGTGGTGAACAGCAGCACCAGCGCGCCAACCATCATCAGGCCGTTGCGCAGGAACATCGACAGGCCGAAACCGATGACCTGGCGCAGCTGGTCGCTGTCATTGGTCAGCCGCGACACGATGTCGCCGGTGCGCGAGGCGTCGAAAAATGCCGGCGACAGGGTCAGCGTATGCGCAAACACCGCGCGCCGCAGGTCGGCAATCACCCGTTCACCGACGGTCATCATCAGGTAAAAACGCGTAAAGGTCGCGACCGACAGCACCACGGCCACTGCAATCACGCCGCCGAGCGCGGTGTTGAGCATGGCAGGGTTACCACTGCCGAATCCGGAATCGATGACAAAGCGCAGGCCCTGCCCCAGCGCCAGCACACAGCCCGAAGCCGTGACCAGCGCCAGCAACGCAACAACGACGCGGCCGCGATAGGGTGCGAGAAAACGCAGCAGGCGGCGCAGTTGCGAAACGCTGCCGGTGGCGGGAACGGCGGACGGAGTTGAAGGATTGGCTGGCATCAGACGATCGTAAGACCGGTCATGCGGCGTGAGGTTTCACAGCCGCCGCACATTGATCCGCACCACCAGCTGCGGCGCATTCAGCGTCACGCGCGCCGGCTTCAGTGCCGCGATCATGAATTCATATTCGCTTTCCGCCGGCAGATTCACATCCATCACCGGCTGCAGCAGGGAAGTCGGCGGCGCCGGGGATTGCCCGTCCTGCACGCCTTGCGGGCTGTTGACCTGGAACTCCTGCGCATGGATCACCTTGCCGCCGCTGCTCAGGGTTGCACGGTAACTGTTCCACTGGCCGGCCTCTTCCTGCCTGCCCCAGGCAAAGTCGGCCTGCAGATTGAAGGCCACCGGATTCATCTCCGGCCGCAGCAGGATGCGCACCGGCGCATAACCGCCGTCGGCGGAAGTCTGTAGCGGAATGCGCGCCGCTTCCTCACCGCCGAGCACGCCGTCACAAGCGGCGATCAGCAGGCTCAGCACGGCCACGATCATCAGACGCATCAGCTTCATCCGTTTTTTCATTGCTGCAATGCAATGCAGGGCGTGAACTATACCAGCAGCGCACACGCATCACAGCATGTGGACAGGCCGCACATCATCCTGTCCTGTCGCCCTTCGCAGACCAGGCTGTTCCCCGTTATGCTTGCGGCTCTTTTGTCCTGATGCTTCTTTTCATTCCGGAGTTCCAAACATGACCGCTGCCACCGAACTCGCCGGGCAGGTCGCCCTAGTCACCGGTGCGGCAAAAAACATCGGTCGCGCCATTGCGCTGGAACTGGCCGCGGCCGGCGCAAAGATCGCCATCAACACCCGCGCCTCGCGCGCCGAGGCCGAAGCCGTCGCGCAGGAAATCCGCAGCGGCGGCGGCACCGCCGCGGTTTATCTTGCCGACATTGCCGACGCCGGTGCCGTGCAGAACATGTGCGCGGCCGTCGCCGCCGATATCGGCAAGGTGGACATCCTCGTGCTCAACGCCTCGGTGCGCCGCGAAATTCCGTTCACCGAAATGCGCTTTGAAGAATGGCGCCAGGTGATGGCGATTTCGCTCGACGGCTCCTTCCACTGCGTGAAGGCCGTGCTGCCCGCCATGATCGCCGCCGGCCGCGGCAGCATCATCACCCTGGCCGGTGATACCGCGCTGAACGGCGCCGTCGGCAAGGTGCACAGCTCCGCGGCGAAAAGCGGACTCGCCGGCATGACACGCGCGCTGGCGCGTGAACTCGGTCCGAAAGGCATCCGCGTGAACTGCGTTTCACCGGGACATTTCAATACCACGCGCCCCGCGGGCCGCGCCGCGCGGCCCCCCGCGTCCGACCACATTCCGCTCGGCCGTTACGGCGAGGCCGGCGAAATCGCCGCCACCGTGCGTTTTCTCTGCAGTGCAGGCAGTGGCTTCATCACCGGCCAGACCGTGCATGTCAACGGCGGCCAGTGGATATCATAAAAAATATCAATTAAATCAATT
>CAZSIR010000096.1:0-11893 GCA_964606765.1 uncultured Bordetella sp.
GGCGCGCTGATTGCGCTGCTGCTGGCTGCCCAGCATGGCGCGCTGACGCATGCCCTGATGCATGCCGGCCGCCTTGCGCAGGGCCAGTCCGCGGTCCATGCGTCGGTGCAGGTGACCGGCCACGGCCATGACAAGCGCGCGAAGCAGGCGACCGAGTCCTGCGCCTTCGATCTGCTTTACAGCCAGGTGCTGGGCGGCGTCCATGGCGGCCATGATCCGGCCTTCGCGGCAGCCGAACAGGTGTTGGTACGCACCGCAACACTCGCGGTGCGCAATTCCGTCGCCGTCGTTCCCTACGATTCCCGCGGTCCCCCCGTCCTCTCCTGATGCAGCGCCGGCCTCGCCGGCATTCCCTTTTTATTGATTCGGTTGCGCGCTTCCATCGCGGTTGCGTGTGCCATGCGTCAACAGGAGAGCATCATGAAGCGCAGGCATTACGCATTCGCCGTGATGGCCGCCGCGGTACACGCCGCGACAGCCCACGCGCAAGTCAGCAATAACGCGGCACCCGTCACGCTGCAGGAAGTGGTTGTCACCGGCAATCCGCTGGGGAGCGAGTTGTTTGAACTCGCAGCCCCGGTGTCGGTGCTGGGCGGGCAGGATCTGTTTTTGCAGCGCAAATCCACGCTGGGGGAAACGCTGGAAAGCCTGCCCGGCGTCAGCACCACCGGCTTCGGGCCCAATGTCGGGCGTCCGGTGATCCGCGGCCTCGACGCCGACCGTGTGCGGATATTGCAGAACGGCGCCGGCACCCTGGATGCGTCGTCATTGAGTTATGACCATGCGGTGGCCATTGATCCGCTGGTGGTGGAGCGCGCCGAAGTCGTGCGCGGCCCCGCGGCGCTGTTTTACGGCGGCAGTGCCGTCGGCGGCGTGGTCAATGTCATCGACAACCGCATTCCGCAATACGCATTGAAGGGCGTGAGCGGCCGTGCCGAAGCCCGCTTCGGCGGCGCGGAAAGCGAGAAGGCCGGCGGCGCGGTGCTGGAACTCGGCAACGGCAGCCTGGCCCTGCATGCCGATGTCTACCAGCGTGATACCGATGACCTGAAGATCAAGGGTTTTGCGCGTTCGGCGCGCCTGCGCGCCGCCGATCCGCAGCTGCTCGAGGCGCAGGGCCGGCTGCCCAACAGCGCATCGAAGTCGGATGGCGGCGCGCTGGGCCTGTCGCATACCTGGGCCAATGGTTATGTCGGCATTTCGCGCTCCGCATTCAATACGCAGTACGGCACGGTGGCCGAACCGGACGTCACCATCGACATGCAAAGCAGCCGCTGGGATCTTGCCGGTGAAATGCGCGAACTCGGCAAGGTGATCCGGTCGCTGAAGTTCAAGGCCGGCAACACCGACTATGAACACACCGAACTGGATGCCGGCGTGCCGGCCACGCGTTTCCGCAACAAGGGCAGGGACCTTCACCTTGAAGCGACCCACGGCAACATCGGGCCGCTGCAGGGTGCGCTGGGCCTGCAGTTCACGGATTCGGACTTTTCCGCGCTGGGGGCCGAGGCCTTCGTGCCGACGACCAACACCAACGTGAAAGCCGGATTTCTTTACGAGGAGCTGCCGCTGGGCGCACTGAAGCTGACTTTCGGTGGACGGCATGAGCGCACCGAGGTCAGCAGTCAGGGCGGCGGCGCAGTGCCTTTCGGCGCGGTGGATCCGCGTTTCGATCCGGCACAGACGCGCAGCTTCAGCGGCAACAGCGGCGCACTGGGCGCCGTATGGAGTTTCACCCCGGGGATCGCGCTGGCGGTCAATGGCGCCTACACCGAACGCGCGCCGACCTACTATGAGCTGTTCGCCAATGGTCCGCATGCGGCGACGGGTGCCTACGAAGTCGGCAACACGGCCTTCGCCAGGGAAAAATCGAAAGCGCTCGACGTTTCACTGCGCCTGAAATCCGCCAAACACTCGGGCAGCGTCAGCGCCTACGTCAACCGCTTCGACAATTTCATCACGCTGTTCAATTCCGGCAATACCCGCGGTGCGGACGGCGAACTGAATCCGGTGGATGCGGGCGACGGCACTTCCATCAACACCGGCGAGACCATCCTGCCGGAGATGGCTTACCGCGCGGTGCCGGCGCGTTTCCGCGGCGTGGAAGGCGAGGGACGCTTTCGCGTACTGGATCGCGGCGGCACGCTGGACCTGCTGCTCAGCGCGGGTTATGTCCGCGCCGAGGACCGCAGCACCGGCCAGCCACTGCCGCGCATTGCGCCGCTGCGCGCGGGCGTCGGCCTGGATTACCGCCGGGAGCGGCTGGGCGCACGCATCGATGCGACGTTCTACAGCGACCAGGACCGTGTCGCCGCCGGCGAACTGCCGACCGACGGCTATACGATGCTCAATGCCGCGCTGACCTACCGCCTGCCGATGGGCGGCCTGCGCATGGAAGCCTTTCTGCGCGGCGTGAACCTGCTGAACGAGGAGGCGCGCAACCACGTGTCCATCCTCAAAGACATCGCGCCTTTGGGCCGGCGCAGCGCGCAGCTGGGCGTACGCGGGCAGTTCTGACGCGGGCTTGCATCAACGGCCGCGGTCATTCCGCGGCCGTTTGGGGCTGTATCCAATGCAATCCGGCGCTCCGGGTTTGACGGCTCAAGCCCGCGGCGCGTAACATCGCCGCCCATGCGACTGTACGCGCACCGCCGTTTCATTGCAGGGGCAGCACTGCTGGCCTTCCTGTTTGCCACCGCATTTCCCGCGCTGGCGGTGGCGCGGCAGATGCTCGACCCGCTGGCTTATGCCGGCATTTGCCGCGTGGATCTCGGCAATGGCGGTGAAAGCGCAAATACACTGCCCGGTTCGCTGCAGGGCAAACTGAAATCCGCGCATTGCTTGATGTGCGTGGGCACCGCAAGTCCGCCGCCGGCAATTTCGCTTTCGCCGGTTCTGGTTTCCACGGCCGCCGAAGTCCTGCTGCCGGTGGATCGCCGCCCGCTCCGGGCGCGCGATGCCGCCACACTCCAGCCGCTCAATCCGCGCGCCCCGCCGCGCGCCTGATTTTCACGCCTGCTGTGCCGCGTCGTTGTGACGTGGACCCGCCGTTCGCCTTCTGCGACGGAAATAATATAAGTATTTGATTTAAAAGGATATTTTATGTTTTCCATGCTATTCAAACTGCGTCCGGCCCCGGTCCTGCTGCTGGCCCTGATGTCGAGCGGCTACGCGCAAGCGCAATCCGTAACAGTGCAGGAGGCCTGGATCCGCGGCACGGTCGCGGGTCAGTCAGCCACCGGGGCTTTCATGGAGCTCACCGCCAAATCGAATGCCCGCCTTGTGGGCGTCAGCACGCCGCTGACCAAAAATGCAGAAGTGCACAACATGACAATGCAGAACGGCGTGATGAAAATGTTTCCGGTCGACGGCATTGATGTGCCTGCCGGCAGGACCGTGAAACTCGCCTCCGGCGGTTATCACGTGATGCTGATGAACCTGCAAAAACCCCTGAACGCCGGCGACAAGGTGCCGCTGCAACTCACCTTTGAACTGGCGGACAAAAAGCGCGAGACCGTTGATCTGATGGTCGAAGTGCGCGACATCAAAGGCCAGCCCGCGAAACACCCGCATCAACACTGACCGTCCACGGTCCGGTTGCGCGGGTAAAAAGCCACGGCCGCATGCGGCCTTGGCAGTGCATGTCCATGTTCAGGGAGAACAGCCATGTTTTGCAGAATCATCTTCGCGGCGTTTGCCGCGATGTGCTGCGGCAGCGCCATGGCGCAGTCTGCAGCAGCGGCAGACACGCTGCCGGAAGTGCGTGTGCAGGCAGTCAGGGAAAGTCATCCTTCGTTGACGCAGCCCGGCATCGAAGCCGCGCGACGCAGGGCGGAGCGGGTGCCCGGCGGTACGGACATCATCGATGCTGAAGATTACCTGAAGGGCAGCGCGGTCACGCCGGCCGATGCGCTGGGTTTTTCACCCGGCGTGTTTGCGCAGTCGCGCATCCCCGGCGCCGAGGAATCGCGGCTGTCGATCCGCGGTTCGGGGCTGCAGCGCACCTTTCACGGCCGCGGCATCAGGGTGATGCAGGACGGCGTGCCGCTGAACCTGGCCGACGGGTCCTTCGATTTCCAGGCGATCGAGCCGCTCGCTGCGCGCTACATCGAGGTCTATCGCGGCGCGAATGCGCTGCAGTTCGGCGCCGCAACGCTGGGCGGTGCGGTCAATTACGTGTCGCCCACCGGTTACGATGCGCCGCCGCTGCAGTTCCGCGCCGAGATCGGCAGCTACGGCTACCTCCGCAGCCAGGCCAGTTTTGCCGGCGTCCGCGGCGACACGGACTATTACGTGTCGCTGTCGCAATTCGCGCAGCAGGGTTATCAGCAGCAGTCCGAGCAGAGCAACCAGCGCCTGTTCGCCAATGTCGGGCGCCGGCTGAGCGATCAGCTGGAAACGCGCTTTTCGCTGCTTTATGCGCTCACCGATTCCGAACTGCCGGGCAATCTGACCAAGACCCAGCTCAACAGCAATCCGCGGCAGGCCAACCCGGCCAATGTGGCCGGCAACTATCATCGCGATTTCAATCTGCTGCGGGTGTCGAATAAAACCACCTATGCTTTCGATGACCAGCAGCGCATCGAGTTCGGCGCCTATTACGCCTACAAGGCGCTGTGGCATCCGATTTTCCAGGTGCTGGATGTCAACTCCAATGACTTTGGTTTTGACCTGCGATATGTCGCTGAAACGCCGCTGGCGGGACGGAAAAATATTTTCACCCTCGGCTTCAGTCCTTCGCGTGGCATTGCCACCGATGACCGCCATGTCAACGTTGCCGGCACGGCCGGGGCGCGCACCGGGCAAAGCGAGCAGACGGCCGTCAACTATGACTTCTATGCCGAAAACCAGCATTACATGACGGAGCGCTGGGTGCTGGTGCTGGGTGCCCAGGCTTCGCGTTCGACACGGAAATTCGAGGATCAGTTCTTCGGTGACGGCGTCAACAACAGCTTCAACGCGAAGTACGACCAGGTCAGCCCGAAAATCGGCACGCGGTTCGAGTTCACGCCGGCGATCCAGGTCTTCGGCAATATCAGCCGCAGTTTTGAACCGCCGAGTTTCGGCGAACTGGCCGGGGGGCCGAACATCACGCAGGTGCGCAAGCAATCCGCGCTGACTTACGAGATCGGCAGCCGCGGCCAGGTGGCAGGCGGCAGCTGGGATGTGGCCTACTACCGCGCCAGGGTCGAGGATGAGCTGCTGTCGCTGAACTCCGCGACCGGCGTGCCGCTGGGCACGGTCAACGCCCCGAATACGCTGCACCAGGGGATCGAGTTCGGCACGAACTGGAAACTGTTCAAGGCATTGGAGGCCCGTGCGGCCTGGTTCTGGAACGACTTCCGCTTTGACCATCATCCGGTGTACGGCAACAACGATCTGCCGGGCCTGCCCAGGCAGTTCCTGCGCGCGGAAGTGCTCTACACCACGGCGGAAGGCTTCTACGCCGGCCCCAGCGTGGAGTGGTCGCCGCAGGACTATGCCGTGGACATGGCGAATACTCTGTATGCCGATGCCTATGCCATCGCGGGATTCCGCTTCGGCCAGCGCGTACGCAAGGGGGTTTCCTGGTTTGTCGATGCGCGCAACCTGACGGACCGCAAATACGCGGCAACCACCGGCGTCATCGCCAATGCGGGCGGCGTCGACAGCAGCCAGTTCAATCCCGGACTGGGGCGCAGTGTTTTTGTCGGAGTGGAGTGGAAACCATGAAAACGGATCGTCCAAACATCATCAGCACGGGTTTGGGGCTTTTCCTGCTGTGCGCAGCCCCGGTTGTCCAGGCGCATATCGTGCTGCAGCAGAAATCAGCGCCAGCCGGCAGCTACTACAAGGCGAGCTTCATGGTCGGCCACGGCTGCGACGGCTCGGCGACCACCGGCATCGAGATTGAAATGCCGGAGGCGATGGCGGTGGTCAAGCCGATGCCGAAACCGGGCTGGCAGCTGAGCACACAAACATCGCCGCTCGCAGCGCCGATGTCGCTGCACGGCAAACCCGTGACGGAGACGGTCAGTCGCGTGATCTGGAAGGGCGGACCCCTGCCGGACAGCCAGTACGACGAGTTCGTATTGCTGCTGCAGTTGCCGAATCGCAGCGGGCCGCTGTATTTCAAGGTGGCGCAGATCTGCGAAAACGGACGCAGTGACTGGGTGGAAATTCCCGGGGCCGGGCAACCGCAAGGCCTGAAACTGCCGGCCGCGGTGCTGGAGGTCCAGCCGGCCGCGCCGGCGCATCACCACTAGGCGCTAGCGGCTGATGACCACCGGTTTGCTGCCCAGCGCCTGGGCCGCACGTTCAGCCGCTTCGCGCGCCGCGGCATCGCTGGGGTAGGGGCCGGCCTGCACACGGTAAATGCCGTTGCCCTGTTCGATGCGCAACGTACCCGCCAGCCAGTCCGCCTGGGTCTGCAGGCGCGCCATGTAGCTTTCGGCGTTGGCCTGGACGCCGAAGGCGCCGAATTGCAGGTAACTGCCGCCGGTGGCCGCGACCGGCGGGGCGCTGGGGGCGGGGACTGGCGTCGCGACGACAGTTTCCGCTGGCGGCAATGGCACTGCCGTGACCGGGGTGTTGTCGATCACCGCGACCACGGGCGAAGCGGGCGGTGCGGCTGCCACGGGTGTTTCCGTAGCGGGCGTGCTGCCGGGAATGATGCTTTCCACCTCGACCATGCCGCTGCCGGCGCCGATGATGCCGAGCTTCCAGGCGGCGGTGTACGACAGGTCGATCAGGCGGTTGTCGATGAACGGTCCGCGGTCATTGACGCGCACCACCACCGACTTGCCGTTGGCGACATTGGTGACGCGGACATAGCTGGGTATCGGCAGCACCGTATGCGCCGCGCTCATCGCATACATGTCGTAGATTTCGCCGGAGGAGGTCTGCTTGCCGTGGTAACGCCGGCCGTACCAGCTGGCGATGCCGCGTGCCTTGTACGGCGTCAACTGGGTCATCGGGGTGTACGTGCGGCCCATCACGGCGTAGGGGCGCAGCGTGCCGCGGCTCAGTGGTTCCATCTTCGGTACGGCGTCGGGAATGGCTTCGAGATTGGCGGGGGTCTTGTCGCCGGGACCGTCATCGAGGTAGTAGCCGCCGCCGGAACCGGCTGCGCCCGGACTGCTGCTGCGTTTGGGCGTGCTGCCGCAGGCCGCGAGTCCGGCGGCAATCAGCAGAACCATCATGCCATTGACGAGAAGTTTGGCGTTCAAGTCTGCACCAGTTTTTTGTGGGTGTTGATGCTCATCAGGATCCCGAAGCCAAGACAGATGGAAACCAGCGAAGTTCCGCCGTAGCTGATCAGCGGCAGCGGCACGCCCACCACGGGCAGGATGCCGGAGACCATGCCGATGTTGACGAAGGCGTAAGTGAAAAAGGTCATCGTGATCGCGCCCGCCAGCAGCCTTGAGAACAGCGTCGGCGCGTTGGCGGTGATGACCATCGCGCGGCCGATGGCGAACAGCAGCAGGCCCAGCAGGATGGCGTTGCCGAGCAGGCCGAACTCCTCGGCGTACACCGCAAAAATGAAATCGGTGGTGCGCTCGGGAATGAAATCGAGGTGGGTCTGGGTGCCGTTCATCCAGCCCTTGCCGAGGATGCCGCCGGAACCCACCGCGATGGTCGACTGTATGGTGTGGTAACCCGTGCCGAGCGGGTCGCCGCTGGGATCAAGCAGCGTCATGATGCGCTGGCGCTGGTAGTCGTGCAGCGCGGACCAGAGGAAAGGCAGGCTGCCCAGTCCGGCGACGAACAGCGTGGCGATGACGCGCCACGACAGGCCGGCGAGGAAAATCACGTAACAGCCGCTGGCCGTGATCAGCAGCGCGGTGCCGAGGTCGGGCTGGCGCGCGATCAGGCCCACAGGAACGGCCAGCAGCAGCGCGGCGATGACGTAATTGCGCAGCTTCAGCGAGGCTTCGTTGCGGTTGAAGTACCAGGCCAGCATCAGCGGCAGCGCAATCTTCATCAACTCCGAAGGCTGGATGCGGGTGACGCCGACATGCAGCCAGCGCCGGGCGCCGTTGACGACGTCACCGAACAGCGCGACGCCGACCAGCAGCGCGCAGCCGGTGATGAACAGCGGCAGGGCGAGGCGCATCAGGTAATGCGGCGGAATGTTGGCGAACAGCCACATCACGCCCAGCGCGACCAGCATGTTCATCAGCTGGCTGGTCACCCGCGCGTAATTGCCGTTGGATGCGCTGAGCAGCACCAGCAGCCCGGCAAACATCAGCAGCAGCGTGGCGCACAGCAGGATGCCGTCGATGTGGCGGGTGACGAATTGCAGCAGCCGGCGCAGCATGAAGGGCATCAGTCTTCCTCCGCCGGCTGTTTCGGGATTTTGCCGAGCAGGTGGTAATCGAAGACCTGGCGCGCGATCGGCGCGGCGTATTTTGCGCCGAAGCCGGAGTTTTCGACCACCACGGCCAGCGCGATCGTCGGTTTCTCCGCAGGGGCATAGGCAATGAACAGCGCATGGTCGCGATGCTGTTCGGCAACGCGGCTTTCAACGTATTTTTCACCCTGCTTGATGGCGATGACCTGGGCGGTGCCGGTCTTGCCGGCGTTGCTGTAGGGCGCACCGGCAAACGCCCGCGCCGAGGTGCCTTCCTTGTTTACACCGATCAGCGCCTGCTTGATGACCTGCAGGTGTTCCGGCTTGATGCCGAGATCGCGCAGGGCGGCCGGTTCGATCAGCGATTTTTCGCGGCTGCGGATGTCTTCGATGTAGTTGACGATGTGCGGTCGGAACATCACGCCGTCATTGGCCAGCGTCGCCGTCGCCGAAGCCAGCTGCAGCGGCGTGTAACTGTTGTAACCCTGACCGATGCCGACGCTGATGGTTTCGCCGGCGTACCATTTTTTCTGCTCGGGTCGCGAGAAGCGCCGTGCCTTCCATTCCGTCGAGGGCAGCGTTCCGGTTGCTTCACCGGAGATGTCGATCCCGGTGCGGCTGCCGAAACCGAACATGCCCATGAAGCGCGAGATCGGATCGATGCCGAGGTCGTTGGCGAGCACGTAATAATAGGTGTCGCAGGAAACGACGATGGATTTGTACATGTCGACCAGGCCGTGGCCGTCCACCTTGTCGTCGCGGAAGCGGTGGCCGCCGAACATGAAATAGCCGGGGTCGCTGATCGTCTGCTGCGGCGTGCGTTTGCCGTAGAACAGCGCGGCCAGCGCCATGAAGGGCTTGAAGGTCGAGCCCGGCGGATAGGTGCCGGCGCTGGCGCGGTTGAGCAGCGGCTTGTCGGGGGAGCCGTTGAGCTCGCTCCAGCTCTGCGGATCAATGCCGTCGACGAACAGGTTGGGATCGAAGCCCGGCTTGCTGACGAACGCGAGGATGCCGCCGGTGGCGGGGTCGATGGCGACCAGCGCGCCGCGGCGCTCGCCGAAGGCGTTGTAGGCGACTTCCTGCAGCTTCGCATCGAGGTTGAGCACCAGGTTGTTGCCGGACACCGGTGAGGTGCGCGACAGCGTGCGCACCGCGCGACCGCCGGAGTCCACCTCGACCTCCTCGACGCCGGTGGTGCCGTGGAGGAATTTTTCGTAACTCTGTTCCAGTCCGGTCTTGCCGATGTAATCGCTGCCGCGGTAGTTGGCGAGCCGGCCGTCCTCGTCCAGCTGCTCGACTTCGCGCTGGTTGATGCGGCCGATGTGACCGACGACATGCGAGAACATTTCCCCCTGCGGGTACTGGCGGAACAGCCGGGCCTTGGCCTCGACGCCCGGAAAACGGTAGCGGTTGACCGCGAAACGCGCGATTTCCTCGTCGGTCAGGCGGGTGCGGATCGGCAGGCTTTCGAAACGCTTGCTTTCCTCCAGCAGCTTGCGGAAACGGCGGCGGTCGCGCGGCGTGATCTCGACAATGGCGGCCAGTTCGTCGATGGTGGTGTCGAGGTGTTCGACCTTGCTCGGCGTGATTTCCAGCGTGTAGGCGGAATAATTGTGCGCCAGCATCACGCCGTTGCGGTCGACGATGATGCCGCGGTGCGGGGCAATCGGCAGCACCGAGATTCGGTTGGCCTCGGCCAGCGTGCTGTAGTGGCCGTGCTGGAAGACCTGCAGGTAGAGAAAGCGCAGGAACAGCAGGCCGAACAGCGTCAGAACGAAAATGCCGAGTATGGCGAGGCGCTGGCGGAATCGATCCAGTTCGCGTTCGGAGTCGCGGATTTCGATGCCGGGATTGATCGACAGTTCAGACACGGTCCGGGTCCGGGCGCGGCCGCTGGGGCAGTTTCAGCAGGTGGGTCAGTACCGGCCACAGTGCGGCGCCGCTGAAGCTGCCGAGGAAGTAGGCATAACCAGGAAAGTCGGCGCCGGCCAGCGCGCGCACCAGCAGCACGACAAGGCTGGTGAACAGCAGCAGCGGAATCACGTGCAGGACCTGCGGCAGCATCGCAAAACGCTGCACCCGCCGGTGCAGGACCATGCCGGCGTAGGCCAGAATGATGTAAGCCAGCGCATGCTGGCCGAACAGGCTGCCGTCGGCGATGTCCATCAGCAGGCCCAGACCCCAGGCCGTGAGGAATCCGATCTTCCGCGGTTCGTGGATGCACCAGTAGAGGACGATCAGCGCGACAAAATCCGGCATCAGCCACAGGGCCCAGCCCGACCATGGCAGCAGGTTGCACAACAGGGCCGCGACCAGCGTGAACACGATGAAGCCGGGCTTCACCGGAAGCAGCAGTTCCTGCGGCGACATCGGACCCGCGCTCATCAGGATTTCCCCTTTTTCTTGCGCGGAGACGCCGGCGCGGTTTCCGCCGGACGCTCGGGAAGCGCCGGCAGCGGACCCAGCACCAGCACCTGGGTACCGGCATTGACGCCGGCCAGCGGTTTGCAGTGAATGCCGGCGAAGAGATAGGCGGTGTTACGTTCGACCTTGGTCACCTCGGCCACCGGCAGGCCCGGAGGATAAATGCCGTCGATGCCGGATGTGACCAGCTGGTCACCCACCTGGAAATCAGCCGAAAGCGGGATGAAGCGCAGTTCGAGCCGGCCGTCGTCCCCGATGCCTGCGAGCACGGCACGGAAGCCGGTGCGTACATTGAGCACCGGCACGAGATGTCCCTTGTCGGTGATCAGCGTGACTTCGGACAGCCAGGGATAGGCCCGCGTGACCTGGCCGATGACGCCGATGTGATCCACCACAGGCCGGCCGGCTTCAATGTCGTGCTGCAGTCCGCGGTCAATCATCACCTTGCGAGAAAAGGGATCGCGCGCGGCATAAAGGATTTCCGCCGCAATCGACGGCATCGATACGCGCTCGCGCGCGGCGAGCAGGCCGCGCAGGTGGGTGTTTTCGTTCTGCAGCGCATTGAAACGCTGGGCGGCCATCGCGAGTTCGAGATTCTGTTCGGTCAGGCGCTGGTTGTCGCTGCGCAGCGCGCTGTGCGTGACAAAAAAATCGGCGATGCGCCCGCCCATTGCCGCCGGTGCTGCCGCGAGCCGCTGCAGGGGATAGACGATGACGCCGGCGATCTGCCGCAGCGTGCCCAGGTAATTGAAGCGGGCGTCCGCGATCAGCAGCACCGTTGACAGCATGGCGAAGATCATCAGCCGCGCCAGCGGCGTGGGGCCGGTGCGGAACAGCGGTGGCGGGGTGTGCTCCATCAGGCGTCAGGCAGGCGCTGAGACGAACGCCGGCCCGCATTCGCTGCCGGTGACGGCATGGCTGCGAATGCGGGCCGGTGAAGAAAAGACATCAGTCGTTGGCGAAGATGCTGCCGAGGTGTTCCAGCTTTTCGAGGGCCTTGCCCGAGCCGCGCACGACGCAGGTCAGCGGGTCTTCGGCAATGATCACCGGCAGGCCGGTTTCTTCCATCAGCAGGCGGTCGAGGTCGCGCAGCAGCGCGCCGCCGCCGGTAAGCACCATGCCTTTTTCGGCGATGTC
>CAZSIR010000097.1:0-4899 GCA_964606765.1 uncultured Bordetella sp.
CTGGTCGGTGGTGATTACCAGGGCAAAAACCCGGAAGTGCAGAACGCATTCCGCACCTACGTCGGTCCGGATGTGACCATCCATGCGGATGCGATCACCGGAGGTGATGGCGGCAAGGTCATTGTGTGGGCGGATGACATCACGCGTTACTACGGCAATATTTCCGCGCGCGGCGGCGCCGGCGGCGGCAATGGCGGTTTTGCCGAGGTGTCGGGCAAGCGGGCGCTGGATTTCCGCGGCGCGGCCAACCTGGGGGCGGCCCATGGCGCGACGGGAACCCTGCTGCTGGATCCGGATTACATCAACATTGATCTGCTGGGCCTGGATCCTTATCTCGGGCCGATATCGTTCGGTGATTTTTCGGGCACGATTTCGATCTCCCCGCTGCTGCTCAATGCATCACTGGCCAACATCGTGTTGCAGGCGAACGAGGACATCAATGTCAATGATCCGATTTCGCTGATCAACAACAATGTCGGCATTACATTGCAGGCCGGCGGATTCCTGAATGTGTTCGGCAGCATCACCACGCGCGGCGGTGCGATCACCCTGAGCGCGGGTGATGCGGGATCGCTGACCGGTCCTAACGAAGGCGCGCTGTACCTCAATGCGCCCCTGGACACGACGGCCGGGGGTTTCAGCGGCGGCGCGAACATTACCCTGTCGGCGCCGATCTCCGACGTTGGCGGCAACAGCGTCTATATCAGCGCCGGTGTCAACGCCGGCACCTTCGGCACGGTCAACATCACCGGCCAGCGGCTGGACCATGTCGGCGGCACCATCACCGGCGGGTCCGTGAATGTCACGACGCAGTCCGCCGGCAACGGCGACATCACGCTGGCTGGCGGCAACATCCAGGCCTTGAACGCCGGCAGCGTGTATCTGGAATCCGACCGCAACATCAAGCTGACGGGCTCAAGCATCGTTGCCAGCGCCGGCAGTGTGGGTTTTCATGCGGATTCCGACGGCAATGATGACGGCGCCATCGTGCTTAACAACGCCGTGATCAACACCAACAACATCTCGATGACGGGTGGCAATGGTTATGCCGCCGGCAACGTGTCGAATCCGGCGGGGATATCGATCACCAACAATTCACAGCTCCTGGCCGACGGAACCGTGGATCTGCGCGGCATGGGCAGTACCGCCGCCGGCGGGTACGGCGTGGTGATGGACACATCCTATCTGCACAACAACAGCGGCAACACGTATATCGAAGGCACCGGTGGTGCGGGTGCCGGCAACCACGGCGTCAAGCTGGCCAATGCCTCCATCTTCAACTTGAGCGGCAGCGGGCTGTTGGAGGTGGTTGGCAGTGGCACCGGTACCAGCGCCGACGGCGTCAATATTGGTTTGAGTGCGGGCGTCGGCCATAACGGTACCGGCAGCGTAAGGGTCACCGGATCGGGCAGTGGCGGTGGTAAAGGGATCAACATGCAGGGCGCCACTGCTTTCATCGGAGGCACCAATGCCGCGGAGGTTTTCATCAATGCGCTGTCCGGCGGCATGACCCTGGATGGTACTGTGACGGCCTGCCAGTCCTGCGGTTCCATCACCCTGAAAAGCACCGCAGGTGCAACCGCAACTACGGCAGCGCTGACTGCTTCCGGCCTGCGGGTGCTGGGTTCGGGCAGTTTTGATCTCGACAACAGCGCCAACAGCATTGAAACCCTGGCCGCCGCACTGACGGGCAGCCCCATCACATTGCATGTGCATGAATCGAATGATCTGCAGATCGGCGTGGTGACCAGTTTTGACGGGGTTGCGACGACCTTTACCGATGGCGTAAATGTGGGCGCCACCAATGTGGTTGATCTGCAGGCTGGCGGTGCATTGACCAATGCCGGCAGCAGCGTGATCACCGGCAATCAGATCATCCTGAGTGCGGCCTCCATCGGTGAGACCGGTCCCAAATTCATCGAAGTGAATATCGGCGGCGGCACGGTGAGCGCCACTTCGCTGACCGGCGGCATCTGCATTGAACAGACCAGCGGTCCGCTGCTGACCTCGGCGTATACCCTGTCTTCTCCAGCGGGGCAGTTGATCGCGCTGGCGTCCGCAGGCGGCAATCTGCAGGTCAATAACAACCTGTCATTTGCCAGCAACGATCTGAAACTGATGACCATCGGCGCCAATGACATCGTGTTCAACACCGGGGCTCCGGGAACTCTTGCTGCATCGTCCCTGATGCTGATGCCGGAAACAGGCCGGTCGGTGCTGTTCAACAGCGGCGTTACGCCATGGAACATCAACGCGCCGACCACGGTGCTCAACAGCGGGGCGCTGACGGTGGGCGGCGGTCAGACCGTCAATTTCAATAACAGCTTCGATGCGGCCGGCAGCACGATTTCGGTGGGTTCGGGCAGCACATTGAACCTGGCCAGCGGTGCGACGCTGACTGCGCTGAACACGGCGGGCACGATACTCGGACTCGGCGGTGCGCTGGTCATAGACGCCCTGACCCAGACCAACGGTTCCATCGCGGTATACAGCCTGACCGTCAACAATTCATTTTCGCAGACCGGCTCCGGCACTATCACCGGCATCAGCGGTGATGTTCACCTGACGCAGGCCAGCGGCAATCTGACCGTCAGGTCGGCCTCGGCCTATGGAAAATTCAAGGCGGTGGCTGCCTCCGGCGATGTGGTGCTGACCGGTGCTTCGGTATCCGGCGCGAACGGGCCAGTCGAACTGTATGCCAGCGGCAACATCGACATCAACGGCGGGTCTTCCGTCAGCGCCGGCTCGCTGACGCCCTCGAACATCCAGATCACGGCGGTGAGCGGCGGGGTGACGATCCAGAATTCTTCGGTCAATGCTTCCTATGGCGGACCGATCGACATCACCGCGGCGACCGGCATCACGGTGGCTTCATCCACGCAGTCCACCTCAATCAGCAGCGTCGGCAACGTGACGCTGACTTCCGGCGGCAACGTCAATGTCACCGGCGGCCCGGGCGCATCGCAGTACGCCCTGGTTTCCGGCGGCCTGACCACGGTGGATGCCAGCGGCGATGTCGTGGTCACCGGCGGCGCTGGTGCGGGCTCCGACGCGAAAATTTTCGGCACCAGCGACGTGTTCATGACGGTCGGCGGTACCGTGAATCTGGTGACGGGCTCCGGCACGGGATCGACGGCCATCATTGAATCCGGATCCCCGACCTCTATTCATGTGGATTTCCCCAACCTCGCCAGCGGCGGTTATTTCGTCAACGGTGTCGAAGGCGCGATCACGGATGGCACCGGTTCCGGCTTCATTGCCGGCGGTGTCCCGGCAATCCTGAACAGCAATCTGCTGGTGACTTACGGTCTGACCGCGCCGCCATCGGGCGGTGGCGGTGGATCGGTTTCAGGTGAGCCCGAAACGCCGCAGCAGACGCTGATTGTTGCCCTGGATAAATCGTCCGAACCGCCGCAGGCTGAAAAAGACAAGGATGTATTCAAGGAGTCGGAAGACAAGAAAAAAGACGCACCGGTCTGCCGGTAAGCAGTTTTTCCGAATCCTAATCTGACCCCGGCTGCGGCCGGGGTTTTTATCTGCGCGCCCGATGCGTGCTCTTTAAGCGGCAGGCGTATCATCGCTGGACGGCATCAAGGCGCCGAAATCCACGGAGGGGATGATCATGCAATGGCTGAAGGCAGTGGCAGTGCCGGTTTTACTTGCGGGCTGTGCCCAGGCACCGATTGCGCTGCAGGAAATGGGGTCGTTTCACGTCGGTGGTCGTGAAGTGGTGATCAGCGGCAAGCCGGTCAAGGAGATTGTGTTCACGCCGGGTGGCGTGCCGGCGAAGGTCGATCCCAATGGCGTCTACCAGGTCGAACAGATGTATGTGCAGTATTTCATCCCGCAGGACAAGCGCGGGGCACTGCCCCTGCTGATGTGGCATGGCGGCGGATTGTCCGGCGTGACCTACGAGACGACGCCGGACGGACGCGAGGGCTGGCTCAACTATTTCGTCAAACGCGGCTGGCCGGTTTACAACTCCGATGCCGTCGAGCGCGGGCGTTCGGGCTGGGCCATGTATCCGGACGTGTTCAAGAGCGAACCGGTTTTCCTGACCAAGGAAAATCCTTTCGAGCGTTTCCGCATCGGACAGGGCGCCGGTTCCTACAACAAGGATCCGGAAAAGATGAAGCTGATGCCCGGCAGCCAGTTTCCGAAGGAAGGTTACGACAACTTCACCAAGCAGGGCGTGCCGCGCTGGACGACCACGGATGAGCCGACCATCGCAGCCTATACCGAGCTCGTCGACAAGGTCTGTCCCTGTGTCGTGCTGGTGCATTCACAGTCGGGCAGTTTCGGTTTCAAGGTGGCACAGGCACGGCCGGACAAGGTCAAGGCGCTGGTGCTGGTCGAGCCCGCGGGGGTCGGTGATCGCAAGCAGGTGGACAAACTGAAAAATGTGCCGATGCTGGCCATCTATGGGGATTACATCGAAGGGGATGCACGCTGGCCGAAAATCCGCGCCAACGGCGTGAGCTTCCTGGCCGAAGCCGGAAAATACGGCGCGAAGTATGAGGTGATTGATCTGCCCAAGGCAGGAATCAAGGGCAACTCGCACATGATCATGATGGATCGCAACAGCGACCAGGTCGCCGGCCTGATCCAGGACTGGCTGGCCCGGCAGGGCCTGTACCGCTGATGGCGATGCGCGTCGGCCTGTTCGTCACCTGCCTCGTTGACCTGATGCGGCCGCGCATCGGTTTTGCGGCCTTGCAGTTGCTGGAAGCCGCCGGCTGTGAAGTCATCGTACCGGAAGCGCAGACCTGCTGCGGCCAGCCGGGTTACAACTCCGGCGATCGTGCCTCCGCGGTCGCGCTGGCGCGCAAGGTCGTGCGCGAATTCGCCGATTGTGAATATGTGGTCCTGCCCTCCGGTTCCTGCGCCGGCATGATGCGC
>CAZSIR010000097.1:4999-11791 GCA_964606765.1 uncultured Bordetella sp.
CGCCGATTGTGAATATGTGGTCCTGCCCTCCGGTTCCTGCGCCGGCATGATGCGCACGCACTATCCCGACCTGCTGCAGGATGTGCCGGAAGCGGAGCGTGAAGCGCTGCGTGCACTGGCGGCGCGCACCTATGAGCTGACGGACTTTCTGGTGAATGTCGCGCACTATTCGGAAAAGAAAAAATCATCAATAAAATCATATACTTATCACGATTCCTGCTCCGGACTGCGCGAGCTCGGCATCAAACAGCAGCCGCGCACCTTGCTGACTCAGGTCGAGGGCGCGGAATTGAAAGAGATGGATGAATGTGAACAGTGCTGCGGTTTCGGCGGCACCTTCGCGGTCAAATTCGGCGACATCTCTGCACACATTGCAGAACGCAAATGCGAGAACATCGCCGCCAGCGGCGCCGAGGCGGTGGTGCTGGGCGACCTCGGCTGCATGCTCAATATCGAAGGACGTTTGCGGCGTCGCGGTGACGCGAAGACGCAGGTGCTGCATGTTGCCGAAGTGCTGGCCGGCAAGACCTAGGACGCCCGTCCCGGCTTTGTGACCGGCATGGCGCGCTGCCGGGCGCTGTGTTTATACTGCCCGTAATTTCAAATCGCGCTGCAGTCTTTTTAATGCCGGTTTCCACAAAAGTCTGTACATGAACGATCCGGGACATTCCGCAGTCGATGCGGTTGCTCAAACGGGTCGTCTCGCGTTTGAACAGATGCTGGTTGAGTTGCTGGCCAGCTATGCGGCCGTCAAACCGGAGTCAGTGGTTGACGAGATTGAAAAATCCCTGGCCCGGCTGACGAAATTCCTTGGGTTCGATCGTGCGGCTTACGCTGACATCAGGGCCGACGGTACCCTTGAAATACTCTGTGCCACGGCGGTTGAGGGCATCGAGGCCCTCGAACGGGGGGACTTTCCCCTGGTTCTTCCGTGGTGGCGCGGAGAACTGGACGCCGGCCGCATCGTCGCACGCGAAAACCTGCCGTTCGATCTTCCGCCCGAGGCCGCTGCCGAAGCCGACTATGTCAGCGCGGTGGGGATGAAAGCCCACCTCGGGCTGCCGCTGGTTGTTGGCGGCAGGACAGTGGCCATGGTCGGATTCGATGCCTATCATTCGCCGCGCCCGTGGCCGCATGACCTGATCGTACGTCTGAAGCTGGTCGGTGAGGTGTTCGCGCAGGCGCTGGCGCGCAGCCGCGCTGAACTCAAACTCGCCACTGCGCTGACCGAGATCCGCCGGCTGCAGGAGCGGCTTGAAGCCGAGAACGCCTGCCTGCGTCAGGCGGCATGGCCCGGCGTCCCGCCGACACTGTCGAGCCGCTCACCGCTGTTCAACGCGGTACTGGAGGAAGCGGAGCAGGTGGCTGCGACCAGTTCCACGGTGCTGCTGCTGGGTGAAACCGGCACCGGCAAGGAGGTGCTGGCATCACTGATCCACCACAAGAGCGCCAGGCGACAGCGCCCGCTGGTCAAGGTCAACTGCGCCGCGTTGCCGGCACCACTGATTGAAGCCGAGCTGTTCGGGCGTGAGAAGGGCGCCTATACCGGCGCACTTGCACGCCAGATGGGACGTTTCGAGATTGCCGACGGTTCGACGATTTTTCTCGACGAGATCGGCGACCTTCCGCTGGAACTGCAGGCAAAACTGCTGCGCGTATTGCAGAGTGGCGAATTCGAGCGCGTCGGTAGTACGCAGACGATCCGGGTCGATGTCCGTGTCATTGCCGCTACCAACCGTGACCTTGTTGCGGCGGTGGAGGCCGGGGAATTCCGCGGCGACCTGTATTACCGTCTGAACGTGTTTCCGCTCGTGTTGCCGGCCCTGCGCGACCGCGCTGAAGACATTCCGACCCTGGCCTGGGCCTTCGTCAAGGAATTCAGCGAAGCGATGGCCAAACCCATAGACCATATCGCGCCGGATTCCATGGCCGCCCTGCAGGGCTATCCATGGCCGGGCAATGTCCGTGAACTGCGCAACATCATCGAGCGCGCGATGATCCTGGCGCGCGGCACGACCCTGCATATTTCACTCGGGCGGACCGCGCCGCTGCGTGCGCCCGAACCCGCCGCTGAGCCGCAGGCGCAATCCGCACTTTCGCTGCGGGACTCGGAGCGCGCGCACATCCTGCGTGCGCTGGCGCAGAGCGGCTGGCGCATACGCGGCCGTGGCGGCGCGGCTGAACGTCTCGACCTCAAACCCACGACGCTGGAGTCGCGCATGGCGCGGCTCGGCATACGCCGTCCCGACTCCAACCCGTCGTAGCGTCCCACGCCAGGATGGAGGCGTGTTGGAGCAGCCTCCGATCCGGCCCTGCGGCCCGTGCTGCAGATGTTTCATAACCATATGATTCTTAAATGTAATTAAAAGAATCTCCGCGTCCGGAGTTTCTGGCCTGCTACTTGCGTAATGGCCCGCCGTGTCAGTGATGACCTTATTCCGATGTCATCTGACGGATTTTTGTGCGGAGCCATGGTGATCAGGGAAGCAGACCAGGTGGTTGTCTTCAGCATTCGCATCGGCGTCGACAATGCGCGACGCGAGGCCCTGATTGCGACCCTGCTGCCCCTGCTTGAACCCATGCGGGTTGCGCCCGGCTGCATGGCATGCCGGCTTTATGCGGATGTGGAGGACACGAATGTGTTCTGCATCGTCGGCGAATGGGCGCGTCACGAAGACCTCGACCGTTATCTGCGTTCCGGCGTGTACGAAGTGCTGCTGGGCGCCATCGAAATGGGGCGCTGCTGTCCGGAGGTTCGTCTCGACACGGTGAAAAACCGTTCCGGCATCGAAGCTTTTGCCCTTGCGCGCGAATTCTGAAAATGGAGGTGGTGATCATGAGCGGGAAAATCATGCGGATTGTTGCGGCTGCATTGCTTTTTGCGACGGCGGCCTTTGCAATCGCACAGCAGAAGCCGGTGATCTATCCGGCCAAGGGCCAGAACAGCGAACAGCAGCAGAAGGATGAGGGGGAGTGTTACGTCTGGGCGAAGAACACCACCGGCGTCGATCCGGTCGCGCTCGCCGCGACACCGCAGCCGGCCCCGGCGCCTGCCAAGGGCGGTGCGGCAAAAGGCGCACTGCGCGGTGCGGCGGGCGGGGCGCTGGTGGGTGAAGTGGTGGATGACAATCCCGGCGGCGGTGCGGCAGCCGGGGCAGTCGTCGGCGGCGTGCGCAGCGCACAGAAAGGCAAGCAGGCGCAGGCGCAACAGCAGAGCCAGGCCAAGGCCAGCCAGCAGCAGGCGATGAGTACCTATTACCGCGGCTTCGGCGCCTGCATGGAAGGCCGGGGTTACGTATTGAAATGAGGCATCGGTTTGGCGGTGCGGCTCCGGATTGCCGGGGCCGTGTGGTTCGCAATTCATACAGGAGAAGTGAATGAAATCCATTTTTGCATTTTTTGCGCTGGCTGTCGCATCCGCGCTGAACATGTCCAGTGCCGGTGCGCAGACTGCTGATGAAAAATGGTCGTATTCGCTGCAGCCCTACATCTGGCTGCCCGGCATCAAGGGTACGCTGAACTATGGCCCGCCACCGCCGGGCGGCAACAGTGCGAACGTCAGCATGGATTCGGAGAAGTTGCTCAATGCCATCGACATGGCCATGATGCTCAACGGCGAGGCGCGCAGGGGGCGCTGGCTGGTCGGGCTGGATGCGATTTATCTCGATTTCGGCCGCACGGACAGCCGGGTCAGCAGCGTCGACTTCAATCCGGGCAGCGGGCCGGTCAACGTCTCGACTGCCAACCTCAATGCCGGCAGCGCCACCGACCTCAGCGGCACGCTGCTGACGCTGGTGGGGGGATACGCATTGGTCACGGACAAACGCAACAGCCTGGATGTGATTTCAGGTTTGCGCTATTTCAGGTTGCACGCCCACACGGATTGGCAGCTCACCGCGAACGTCGCCGGTCCCGCGGGCAGCGCGGTGTTTACTCGCGTCGGCGCCGTCGACAAGTCGGACGACCTGTGGACCGGTATCGTCGGCCTGAAAGGCCGGATGATGCTCGGCGCCAGCGACTGGTTCGTCAATTATTACGCCGACATCGGCAGCGGTTCCTCGGCGAGGACCTGGCAGGCCTTCGGCGGCGTCGGCTACGGCTTCAAGTGGGGCGACCTGGTGCTGGATTACCGGACGCTGCATTACAACGTCGGCGGCCAGAACCTGATCGACGAACTGACAGTCAGCGGCCTGTCACTCGGCGCCCGTTTCCGCTTCTGAACCCTCTCAATTTCCGAAGGAGTGATGACCATGGATGAACAACACCGCAACGGCATCGATCTTGATCGCCGCAATCTGCTCAAGGTCGCCGCCACCGGCGTGGCCTCGGCCGCAATCGGCGCATCCTTGCCGGCAGGTGCCGCAACGGCGGCCCGCGACCCGGCGCCGGCGCAGTCCCGGACCGAAGCCGGTCCCTTGAACATCCTGTTCATCCTCACCGACCAGGAGCGCTACTTCCGCAAGGGCGAGCTGCCCGAGGGCTACCGCCTGCCCGGGCACGAGCGGCTGATGCGCAAGGGCATCACCTTCGACAACCACCGCATCAGCTCCTGCGTCTGCACGTCTTCACGCTCGGTGCTGTACACCGGCCGCCACATCCAGCAGACAAAAATGTTCGACAACACCAATTTCCCGTGGATCAGCAGCATGTCCACCGAGCTGCCGACCGTCGGCGACATGCTGCGCGAGGCGGGCTATTACACCGCCTACAAGGGCAAATGGCATCTGACCAAGGAATTCGAGACCGTCAACGAACTCGGCTCCCCGACAAAAATCTTCACCAAGGAGATGGAGGCCTACGGCTTCAGCGATTATTTCGGCGTCGGCGACATCATCGCGCACGAGCATGGCGGTTATCTGCACGACGGCATCATCTCGGCGATGGGCGTCAGCTGGCTGCGCGGCAAGGGCAGGGCGCTGTCCGCGCAGGGCAAACCGTGGTTCCTCGCGGTGAACCTCGTCAACCCGCATGACATCATGTTCCTCAATACCGACAAGCCGGGCGCAAAAGTGCAGGCCCGCAACCTGCTGGGCAACATCCAGCCGGAACCGGCGGATCCGCTGTACCGCAGGCAGTGGACCTTCGACCTGCCGAAAAGCCACCGCCAGGCGCTGGACGCGCCGGGCCGTCCGCCGGCGCACCGCGATTTCATCGCGTCGCACGACGGCCTGGTCGGCAACATCGCCAATGAGGAATGGCGCTGGCGCCGGCGTCATAACTATTACCTCAACTGCCTGCAGGACGTCGATCGCAACATCGTAACGCTGCTCGACGAGCTGGAAACCTCCGGCATGGCCTCCAACACGATCATCGTGCTGACCGCCGACCATGGCGACCTTGACGGCGCGCACCAGTTGCATGCCAAGGGCGCAACCTCCTACCGCGAGCAGAACCAGGTGCCGCTGATTGTGGTGCACCCGAAATACCGCG
Source organism: uncultured Bordetella sp. (assembly GCA_964606765.1). Classification (GTDB taxonomy): domain Bacteria; phylum Pseudomonadota; class Gammaproteobacteria; order Burkholderiales; family SG8-41. The sequence continues at coordinate 10,430 of CAZSIR010000097.1, forward strand.
GCGGGCAGCGCAGCAGCGCGGTGACTTCACATATCGACATCGCACCGACACTGGTCGGCATGACCAGTGCGCCGGCCGAGAAAAAAGCGGCGATCACCAAGTCGTTGCCGGGCAAAGATTTCTCGAAAGTGCTGGCGGCGCCGGGCGCGGCAAAAGCCGCCGATGTCCGCGACGGCGCCCTCTACTGCTACAACATGTTCGCTTACATCGACGGTGCGTTCATGGCGAAGGCGGTCGAACTGATGACCAAGCCGGACGGCAGGGCGCAGGTGCAGGCGGCGGTGAAGTCGGGCGCACTGAAGGCCGACCTGATGAAACGCGGTGCGATCCGCAGTGTATTCGACGGCCGCTACCAGTTCACGCGCTACTTCTCGCCGAAACAGCACAACCGGCCGGCATCCATGGAATCCCTGGTCCAGCTGAACGACGTTGAACTCTTCGACCTGCAGCGCGATCCACACGAACTCGACAACCTGGCGATGGACCGCAAGAAAAACGGCGAGCTGATGCTGGCGATGAACGCCAAGCTCAACAAGCTGATCGACGCGGAAGTCGGCGAGGACGTCGGGCAGATGCTGCCGGGCGGCGTTGACGCCGGCTGGGTGGCGACGGATGCGGTGAGAGACGTATGACGGTAAATTCAGGGAGTACTGGGCCAACTTTTTGACTTTTGAGTCGAGGAGGGGCGGAGTGTTGTGGCCTGCATTTTTGAGGCGAGTGCTGCTTGATGCGAGATCGCCGCGGGAATTGGTTTTTTTCCGTTCAGAGCCTGATTGATCCATGCCGCCGTTGCGGCAGCTTCACGTCCTTCAGGTAATTCCGGATTTACCTCCACATTACCCCGCAACACTTCCGCCGCCTTACCGTCCAGCCACTCAATCACCGGCTCCCTTCGCGGGTGCGCCACCGCTTCACCCTCCGCACCGCGCAGCAGCAACGCATCTGAACCGTGGGAGGTGAAAAACGCCCGCATCCGTTCCAGGTATTCAGGGTGGGTCACGCTGATCAGCCGGATTGCTTTAGATGTGAAGGGTTGCAGCATCTTCGCCAGCGTATGCCCCGAACTGCGCAGGCCGATTTCGCGGCGCAGTTTCAGCACGCGCGCGAGCTTGGGCGACAGTGTGTCGATGGTGATGACAGCCAATTTTCGTTCGCCGAGCTGTTGTTCGGCTTCGGCGATGTCCTTCGCCGGTGCTATGCCCATGGCTTTGAAGATTTCGATCGTGGTCACACGGCCCGGGTCGTCGGGCACGCCGTGCACCAGCACCGGCATCCCTTCGCGCGCCACCAGCGAAGCCAGCAGGGGTGTCAGGTTGGGCAGCTGCCGTGCGCCGTTGTAAGCTGGGATCACCAGCGGCACGG
>CAZSIR010000098.1:0-11791 GCA_964606765.1 uncultured Bordetella sp.
CGTCCACGTGCCGCTGTCGCTGGAAGCGCAGATGGAAGCGCGCACGCTGATGCTGTCGTCGAACAACGTGCTGTCGCCGGCCAACGGTGATCCGATCATCGTGCCTTCGCAGGACATCGTGCTTGGCCTTTACTACACGACGCGCGAAAAGCAGGGTGCGCGCGGCGAAGATTCGCATTTCATCAATGTGTCGGAAGTGTCACGCGCCTACGAAACCGGGCAGGTCGAGATCAACGCCCGCATTCATGTGCGGATCAAGGAAGTCGACATTGCCGAAGACGGCACGAAGCAGGAAAAGCTGACGCGTTACCAGACCACGGTTGGCCGCGCGCTGCTGTCGGAAATCCTGCCGCCCGGATTTTCCTTCGAATTCATCAATAAAGCATTGAAAAAGAAGGAAATCTCCAAAATCATCAATGCCAGTTTCCGGCGCTGCGGTCTGCGCGAAACGGTGATTTTTGCCGACAAGCTGATGTACAACGGCTTCTCCATGGCGACGCGTGCCGGGCTGTCGATCGCCGTGGATGACATGCTGGTGCCGATGCAGAAGGACAACATCATCGGTGAGGCGGAAAAGGAAGTGCAGGAAATCGAGAAGCAGTACACCTCGGGACTGGTGACGCAGGGCGAGCGCTACAACAAGGTCGTCGATATCTGGGGACGCGCCGGCGACCTCGTCGCCAAGGCGATGATGGAGCAGCTCGGCGTCGAGCCGGTCATCGAATGGGAGCCGAAATCGCGCGAATGGAAGCCCCGCGTCGACAAGAAAGGCGCTCCGGTGATGCAGGAGTCCTTCAACTCGATTTACATGATGGCTGACTCGGGCGCGCGCGGTTCCGCTGCGCAGATCCGCCAGCTGGCCGGCATGCGCGGTCTGATGGCCAAGCCTGACGGTTCAATCATTGAGACGCCGATCACCGCGAATTTCCGCGAAGGCCTGAACGTGCTGCAGTACTTCATTTCGACGCACGGCGCGCGCAAAGGCCTGGCAGATACTGCATTGAAAACCGCGAACTCCGGTTATCTGACGCGTCGTCTGGTCGACGTCACCCAGGATCTGGTGGTGACCGAAGACGATTGCGGCACTGACAACGGCGTGGTGATGAAAGCGCTGGTCGAGGGCGGCGAGGTGGTGGAAAGCCTGCGTGAACGCATCCTCGGACGGGTTGCGGTTGCCGATGTCATCAATGCGGAAACCGGCGCCACCCTGTATGAAGCCAATACCCTGCTTGACGAGGAAGTCGTCGATGCCATTGAGGCTGCCGGCATTGATGAAGTCAAGGTGCGCACGCCGCTGACCTGCGCCACGCGTTACGGCCTGTGTACGCGTTGTTATGGCCGCGACCTTGGTCGTGGTGCCGTGGTCAACATTGGCGAAGCGGTGGGCGTGATTGCCGCGCAATCCATCGGTGAGCCGGGTACGCAGCTGACAATGCGTACGTTCCACATCGGCGGCGCAGCTTCACGTACCGCTGTGGTCAGCCAGGTCGAAGGTAAATCGGCCGGCGTGATCCGTTATGCAGCAGGCATGCGTTACGTATCCAACACGCGCGGCGAACTGGTTGCAATTTCCCGCAACGGCGAAATCATGATTCATGATGAGGCCAATCGTGAGCGCGAGCGGCACAAGGTTCCGTATGGCGCGCTGCTTGCGGTGCGTGACGGCCAGGCGGTCAAGCCCGGTCATGTGCTGGCGACCTGGGATCCGCATACCCGTCCGATCATTACCGAATATGCCGGGCGCATCAAATTCGAGAACGTTGAGGAAGGCGTCACGGTCGCAAAGCAGATTGACGAAGTCACCGGCCTTTCGACGCTGGTGGTGGTCGATCCCAAGCGCCGCGGCAGCGCACAGGCCAAAGGACTGCGCCCGCAGGTCAAGCTGCTGGACGCCAACAGTCAGGAGATCAAGCTCGCCGGTTCTGACCAACTGGTCAACATCACCTTCCAGATCGGTTGCATCATCACCGTGCGTGACGGTCAGGATGTCGGTGTGGGCGAGGTGCTGGCGCGGATTCCGCAGGAGACCTCGAAAACACGCGACATCACCGGTGGTCTGCCGCGTGTGGCTGAATTGTTTGAAGCACGCTCGCCGAAAGATGCCGGCATGCTGGCCGAAGTCACAGGTACGGTCTCTTTCGGCAAGGACACCAAGGGTAAGCAGCGTCTGGTCATTACCGACCTGGATGGGGTTGCCCATGAGTTCCTGATCGCCAAGGACAAGCATGTCATGGCCCATGATGGCCAGGTGGTGAACCGTGGCGAGAGCATCGTCGACGGGCCGGCTGATCCGCATGACATCCTGCGTTTGCTGGGCGTCGAGGCGCTGGCGCGTTACATCTGCAACGAAGTCCAGGATGTGTACCGCTTGCAGGGTGTGAAAATCAATGACAAGCACATCGAAGTGATCGTGCGTCAGATGCTGCGCCGTGTGCATATCGTCGAACCGGGCGATACCCGTTTCATTACCGGTGAACAGGTCGAGCGTGCCGAGTTGCTGCTGGAAAACGAACGGGTTGAGGCCGAGGGCAAAAAGCCGGCGCAGTACGAGCATGTGCTGCTGGGCATCACCAAGGCCTCGCTCTCCACTGATTCGTTCATTTCGGCGGCGTCGTTCCAGGAAACCACGCGGGTGCTGACCGAGGCTGCCATCATGGGCAAGCGCGACGAACTGCGTGGACTCAAGGAAAACGTCATTGTCGGCCGCCTGATTCCGGCCGGAACCGGTCTGGCCTATCACCGGGTGCGCCGCAAGCAGGCTGCTCAGGCGGAGCTGGAGCAGGCCGCTGCGGCAGCTGAGGCTGCGGCCGCGACAACCAGTGCCGAGGGCGAAGAGCAGGTTGCTTGACAGTAATCGGCCGACCCCATAAAATCGATAGTCTTTTTTGGGCCCGGTGCGTCCTAAGGCTACGCACAGCGCCCCAGCGGTAAACAACCCCGGGACGGTGGAAACGCCGTCCCAGCGTTTTTTGGGGCGATAGGCGGGAGTTGATTCAGCAGTCCGGGCCAAAGCCCGGAATAAGCAGGTAATCGTAGTAACTTATTGAGAAACAAGGAAAAATGCCGACCGTAAACCAACTGGTGCGTAAACCCCGGCGAGCACCGCGCACAAAAAGTAAAGTGCCCGCGCTGGCGGGCAGTCCGCAAAAGCGCGGTGTGTGCACCCGCGTCTACACGACGACCCCTAAAAAGCCCAATTCGGCTTTGCGGAAGGTCGCCAAAGTGCGGCTGACCAACGGTTTCGAGGTGATTGGCTATATCGGCGGTGAAGGTCATAACCTGCAGGAGCACTCGGTGGTACTGATCCGTGGAGGCCGGGTGAAGGATTTGCCGGGTGTGCGCTACCACATTGTGCGTGGCAGTCTGGACACCGCGGGTGTGAAGGATCGCAAGCAGTCACGGTCCAAATACGGCGCCAAGCGCGCCAAAGCGGCTTGATAGGGGATTACTGAAATGCCACGTCGCAGAGAAGTGCCTAAACGTGAGGTTCTGCCGGATCCGAAATTCGGCAGCGAGGATGTCTCGAAATTCATCAATGTACTGATGACCAGCGGCAAGAAATCGGTTGCTGAGCGCATCATGTACGGCGCCCTTGAGCAGATCAAGAACAAGGGCGGCAAGGACGCGCTTGAGGTTTTCAATCAGGCGGTGAACAACGTCAAGCCGATGGTTGAGGTCAAGAGTCGCCGCGTTGGCGGTGCTAACTATCAAGTGCCGGTGGAAGTGCGCTCTGTACGCCGGATGGCGCTGGCCATGCGCTGGCTCCGCGACGCGGCCCGCGGCCGTGGCGAAAAATCAATGGGCGCGCGCCTGGCCGGAGAGTTGGCGGAAGCGGCCGAGGGCCGCGGCGGTGCAATGAAAAAACGCGAAGAAGTGCATCGTATGGCGGAAGCCAACAAGGCCTTCTCTCATTACCGCTTCTGACCGCGCCGAACTGTAAAAATACGGGATAAAGAAAAGTGCCACGCAAGACTCCAATTGAACGTTACCGGAACATCGGGATCTCTGCCCACATTGATGCGGGCAAGACCACGACGACCGAACGCGTCCTGTTCTATACCGGCGTCAATCACAAGATCGGCGAAGTGCATGACGGCGCTGCGACGATGGACTGGATGGAGCAGGAGCAGGAACGCGGCATCACGATCACCTCTGCTGCGACCACCTGCTACTGGCGCGGCATGGGCGCGAACTATCCCGAGCATCGCGTCAACATCATCGACACCCCTGGCCACGTTGATTTCACGATTGAAGTCGAGCGCTCGATGCGTGTGCTTGACGGCGCCTGCATGGTGTATTGCGCCGTGGGCGGCGTGCAACCCCAGTCCGAAACGGTGTGGCGCCAGGCCAACAAATACGGTGTGCCGAGGCTTGCGTTCGTCAACAAGATGGATCGTACCGGCGCGAATTTTTTCCGAGTTCACGACCAGATGAAGTCGCGCCTCAAGGCCAACCCGGTGCCGATTCAGGTGCCGATCGGTGCCGAAGAGAATTTTGTCGGCATCATTGACCTGGTAAAAATGAAAGCGGTGATCTGGGATGAGGCTTCCCAGGGCATCAAATTCGAGTACCAGGAGATTCCTGCAGAACTCAAGGATGTTGCTGACGAGTGGCGGGAAAAGATGGTTGAGGTGGCTGCCGAGGCCAACGAGGAACTGATGAACAAGTACCTCGAGGCAGGCGAGCTCACCGAACAGGAGCTTAAGGACGGTCTGCGCCGGCGCACGATCGCGGGCGAAATCGTGCCGATGCTTTGCGGTTCTGCGTTCAAGAACAAGGGTGTGCAGGCGATGCTGGATGCAGTGATCGACTACCTGCCGTCTCCCGTGGATATTCCGCCGGTCAAGGGCATTCTTGAGAACGAACAGGAAGGTTCGCGCAAGGCGGAAGATGCCGAGCCTTTCTCCGCGCTCGCATTCAAGATCATGACCGACCCGTTCGTCGGTCAATTGACGTTCATCCGCGTCTACTCCGGCGTGCTGAATTCCGGGGATACCGTGTACAACGCCGTGAAACAGCGCAAGGAACGCATCGGTCGCATTCTGCTGATGCATGCCAATCAACGGGAAGAGATCAAGGAGATTTGCGCCGGCGACATCGCGGCTGCGGTGGGTCTCAAGGATGTCGTGACCGGTGACACGCTGTGCGACCCGACGAAAATCATCACGCTGGAGCGGATGGTGTTCCCGGAGCCGGTGATTCACGTTGCTGTCGAGCCGAAGACCAAGGCTGACCAGGAAAAAATGGGTCTGGCGCTGAACCGTCTGGCGCAGGAAGACCCGTCGTTCCGTGTTCGTACCGACGAAGAATCCGGCCAGACCATTATTTCCGGGATGGGCGAGCTCCATCTTGAAATCATTGTTGACCGCATGAAGCGCGAATTCAGCGTGGAAGCGAACGTTGGTGCCCCGCAGGTGGCGTACCGCGAAACGATCCGCAAGCCCTGTGACAAGGTTGAGGGCAAATTCGTCAAGCAGTCGGGCGGTCGCGGCCAGTACGGCCATGTCTGGCTCAAGGTCGAGCCGAACGAGACCGGCAAAGGCTATGAATTTGTCGATGCGATCAAGGGTGGTTCGGTGCCGCGTGAATACATTCCTGCGGTGCAGAAGGGCATTCTGGAAGCGATTCCTTCCGGTGTGCTTGCCGGGTTCCCGGTGGTCGATGTCAAGGTCACTCTGTTCGACGGTTCGTACCACGAAGTGGATTCGAACGAGAACGCGTTCAAGATGGCCGGTTTGATGGCTTTCAAGGAGGGGCTGCGTCGCGCCAACCCGGCGTTGCTTGAGCCGATCATGGCGGTCGAAGTCGAGACCCCGGAAGATTTCATGGGCAACGTTGTCGGCGACCTGAACTCCCGTCGTGGCGTAATCCAGGGCATGGACGACATTCCCGGCGGCGGCAAGACGGTGAAAGCGGAAGTGCCGCTGAAGGAAATGTTCGGCTATTCCACCACGCTGCGTTCGCTGTCCCAGGGTCGGGCGACGTACACGATGGAATTCAAACACTATTCGGAAGCGCCGCGGAATATCGCTGACGAAATCATCAACAAGCAATCCGGCAAAGACGAAAAGAAATAAAGGAACATCACCATGGCCAAGGGTAAATTTGAGCGTACGAAGCCGCACGTGAACGTGGGGACGATTGGGCACGTTGATCACGGCAAGACGACGTTGACGGCGGCGATCACGACGGTGCTGTCGAAGAAGTTTGGTGGCGAGGCGAAGGCCTACGACCAGATTGATGCGGCGCCGGAAGAGAAGGCACGCGGCATCACGATCAACACCGCGCACGTGGAATACGAGACGGAGAACCGTCACTACGCACACGTGGACTGCCCGGGCCATGCCGACTACGTGAAGAACATGATCACGGGCGCGGCGCAGATGGACGGCGCGATTCTGGTGGTGTCCTCGGCCGACGGCCCGATGCCGCAGACCCGCGAACACATCCTGCTGGCGCGCCAGGTGGGCGTGCCCTACATCATCGTGTTCATGAACAAAGCGGACATGGTTGATGACAAGGAACTGCTGGAACTCGTGGAAATGGAAGTGCGCGAGCTCTTGTCCAAATACGAATTCCCGGGCGACGACACCCCGATCATCATCGGCTCCGCGCTGAAGGCGCTGGAAGGCGACAAGGGGGAGCTGGGCGAAGAGGCCATCGTCAAGCTGGCGGCGGCGCTGGACAGCTACATCCCGGAACCGAAGCGTGCGCTGGACGGCACCTTCCTGATGCCGGTGGAAGACGTGTTCTCGATCTCCGGCCGCGGCACCGTGGTCACGGGTCGTGTCGAGCGCGGCGTGATCAAGGTGGGCGAAGAGATCGAAATCGTGGGGCTTAAGCCGACGCTGAAGACGGTGTGCACGGGCGTTGAAATGTTCAGGAAGCTGCTGGACCAGGGCCAGGCGGGCGACAACGTGGGCATCCTGCTGCGCGGCACCAAGCGGGAAGAGGTGGAGCGTGGCCAGGTGCTGGCGAAGCCGGGCTCGATCACCCCGCACACCAAGTTCACGGCTGAGATCTACGTGCTGTCGAAGGACGAGGGCGGTCGTCATACCCCGTTCTTCAACGGCTACCGTCCGCAGTTCTACTTCCGCACCACCGACGTCACGGGCTCGATTGAGCTGCCGAAGGGCACGGAGATGGTGATGCCGGGGGACAACATTTCGATCACGGTGGCGCTGATCCAGCCGATCGCGATGGAAGAGGGGCTGCGTTTTGCCATTCGCGAAGGCGGCAAGACCGTCGGCGCCGGCGTCGTTGCAAAGGTTATCGAGTAAAACATGGCCGCCTTGAAAAACCAGAAAATCCGCATTCGCCTGAAGGCGTTCGACTATCGCCTGATTGATCAGTCGGCGCTGGAGATTGTAGATACCGCAAAACGCACCGGAGCCGTGGTCAAGGGGCCGATTCCCCTGCCTACGCGCAAGCAGCGCTTTGATATTTTGCGTTCGCCGCATGTCAACAAGACTTCGCGCGAGCAGCTGGAAATCCGCAGTCATTTGCGTCTGATGGACATTATCGACCCTACCGACAAGACGGTCGATGCGCTGATGAAGCTGGATTTGCCCGCGGGTGTGGATGTAGAAATCAAGTTGTAACGGTTCAAACCGGCGCCTTGGCGCCGGGTGTTCAGACAGAAGTGCCGGCCAATTGAAGTCGGCGCCTTTTAAAAAAGGTACAGAATATGAGTTTGGGATTGGTCGGCCGCAAAGTCGGCATGACGCGGATATTCACCGATGACGGTGACACCATACCGGTGACCGTCGTTGATGTTTCGAATAACCGCGTCTCGCAAGTCAAAACGCCTGAGGCCGACGGCTATGCCGCGGTGCAACTGGCATTCGGAAAACGCCGTGCTTCGCGCGTAATCAAGCCCGCTGCCGGACACTATGCAAAAGCTGGTGTCGAGGCTGGTCAGGTGCTGCGCGAATTTCCGGTGGCGCCGGAAAAACTGGCAGACATGAAAGTCGGTTCCATCGTGGCCGCGACCATATTCGAGGTCGGGCAGTATGTTGACGTGACCGGCGTCTCGCAGGGCAAGGGATTTGCTGGCGTGATCAAACGCCACAATTTTTCCTCGAACCGGGCCAGCCACGGCAACTCGGTTTCGCACAACAAGCCCGGTTCGATCGGCATGGCGCAGGATCCTGGCCGCGTATTTCCCGGGAAACGGATGCCGGGACACATGGGTGCCGTCAGGCGTACCCAGCAATCGCTGGAAATCGTGCGTATTGATGCGGAACGCAACCTGTTGCTGATTCGCGGGGCTGTTCCTGGCTCGCGCGGTGGTGACGTCATGGTCCGCCCGGCGATCCGCGCGCGGCGCCCGGCAGCTGTCAAACAAGGCGGCAAAGCCGCACCGGCGAAGTAGAGGCGGGCAATGGAACTCAACGTAATCAACGAGCAGGGCAAACCCACCGCCAAGTTGGCCGCGTCGGACGCTGCGTTCGGCCGGGAGTACAACGAAGCGCTGGTTCACCAGGTCGTCACGGCCTATATGGCCAACGCACGCCTGGCAACGCGGGCGCAAAAGGATCGCGGTACGGTCAAGCATTCAACCAAGAAACCCTGGCGGCAAAAGGGCACCGGTCGGGCCCGGGCCGGCATGACATCCAGCCCGTTGTGGCGTGGCGGCGGCCGGACTTTCCCGAATTCACCCGACGAGAATTACTCGCACAAGCTGAACCGCAAAATGTATCGCGCCGGAATGTTGTCGATTCTTTCGCAGCTTGCGCGCGAAGAGCGACTGGTGGTGGTCGACAAGTTTACCGTCGACTCACCCAAGACCAAGCTGCTTGCCCAGAAACTGCAGGGCATGGGCATGGATGATGTGCTGATCATTACCGACAGCCTTGACGAGAACCTGCAACTGTCGTCTAGGAATCTTCCGCACGTGATGGCTGTGGATGTCAATCACGCTGATCCGGTCAGCCTGATTCGTCATGGCAAGGTGCTGATGACCAAGGGCGCTGTAAGCAAGATAGAGGAACTGCTGGCATGAGCGCATTCAATACGGAACGTCTGGCGCAGATACTGCTCGCCCCGGTGGTCTCGGAAAAGAGCACGTTTGTCGGCGAGAAACACAATCAGGTGGTTTTCAGGGTGGTGCGTGATGCAACCAAGCCGGAAATCAAGGCCGCTGTTGAGTCGATGTTGAGCAAGAAGGACGAGAAGCTTGAAGTGCAAAACGTCCGTATCGTCAATGTCCGCGGCAAGGAAAAACGCTTTGGCAAATTCACGGGCCGTCGCAGCTCATGGAAAAAGGCCTATGTCTGCCTCAAGGCGGGCCAGGAAATCACCTTTGCTGAAGGGGAGGTGAAATAATGCTGATCAAAGTCAAACCTACGTCACCGGGCCGTCGCGGGCTGGTCAAGGTGGTTACACCGGGCCTGCATAAGGGCAAGCCGGTTGCAAATCTGGTCACCAGCCAGTCGAAAAAGGCCGGACGCAATGCTCATGGCCGGGTCACAATGCGCCATCAAGGCGGTGGTCACAAGCAACACTACCGCATGGTCGATTTCAAGCGCGACAAGGATGCCATTCCGGCCAAGGTCGAGCGGATTGAATACGATCCCAACCGCAGCGCGCACCTTGCATTGCTGTGTTATGCCGATGGCGAACGGCGTTATGTGATCGCCACCCGTGGCATCGTTGCCGGCATGCAGCTGGTATCGGGTGCAGAAGCCCCGATCAAGTCGGGCAATGCCCTGCCGCTGAGAAATATTCCGGTGGGAACCACGATCTGCTGCATCGAGATGATGCCGGGCAAAGGTGCGCAACTTGCGCGCGCTGCCGGCACTTCGGCGCAGTTGCTGGCGCGCGAAGGCGAGTATGCCCAGTTGCGACTGCGTTCCGGTGAAATCCGCAAAGTGCACATCAACTGCCGTGCCACGATCGGCGAGGTCGGCAACGAAGAGCATTCGCTGGAATCCATCGGCAAGGCGGGTCGTGTACGCTGGCGCGGCATACGTCCGACGGTGCGCGGTGTGGCGATGAACCCGATCGACCATCCGCACGGCGGTGGTGAAGGGCGGACGGCGGCGGCTCAGGCCCCGGTGAGTCCTTGGGGCGTCATGTGCAAGGGTTACAAGACGCGCAAAAACAAACGCACTAGCGGAATGATCATTCGTCGCCGCAATGCGAAAGCCACGGCATAAGGGGTAGAGATGTCACGTTCCATTAAAAAAGGCCCGTTTGTCGACCATCACCTGATGCAGAAGGTGGAGACGGCCCGGGCAGGTTCAGACAAGCGGCCGATCAAAACCTGGTCACGGCGTTCGACCATACTGCCGGATTTCGTCGGACTGACGATTGCCGTGCATAACGGCAAGCAGCACGTTCCGGTTTATGTCACGGAAAATATGGTCGGTCACAAACTGGGCGAGTTTGCCCATACCCGGGTGTTCAAGGGGCATTCAAAGGCCGGTGGTGCGTCGGCGGGCGACAAGAAGTCGGCCCCGACTCCGGCAGCCAAGTAAGGTAAACAGAAATGAATACCACAGCTAAATTGCAGGGAGTCAGGTTGTCGGCGCAAAAAGGACGTCTGGTTGCGGATCTCATTCGCGGCAAGACGGTCGAGAATGCGTTGAACATCCTGAGTTTTTCACCCAAGAAGGGTGCCGTAATCATCCGCAAGGTTCTGGAGTCTGCGATCGCCAATGCTGAACACAATGACGGCGCAGATATTGATGAACTCAAGATTACGCAAATTTATGTTGAGAAGGGGCCGGTGATGAAGCGATTTTCATCGGCTGCCAAAGGCCGGGGTGTCCGAATCGTAAAGCCGACCTGCCATGTATATGTCACTGTCGGTGACGGAAGGAAGTAAGGTATGGGCCAAAAAATTCATCCCACTGGTTTTCGTCTGGCGTTCAACCGTAACTGGGCGTCGCGCTGGTATGCGAACAACAAGAATTTCGCCGGCATGTTGCTGGAGGACATCAAAGTTCGCGAGTATCTGAAGACCCGTTTGTCCCAGGCGGCCGTTTCGCGCGTTGTGATCGAGCGTCCCGCAAAAAATGCACGCATCACGGTTTTCAGCGCGCGTCCCGGCATGGTGATCGGCAAAAAAGGCGAAGACATTGAACGCCTGAAGGGTGACCTGCAAAAGATGCTCGGCGTCCCGGTGCACGTCAACATCGAAGAGGTGCGCAAGCCCGAACTTGATGCGCAGCTGATTGCCGACTCCATCGTCCAGCAGCTGCAGAAGCGGATCATGTTCCGCCGCGCAATGAAGCGCGCAATTACCAATGCAATGCGTCTCGGTGCCCAGGGCATCAAGATCATGAGCGCAGGGCGACTCAACGGCATTGAAATCGCCCGTACCGAGTGGTACCGCGAGGGCCGGGTGCCGCTGCATACCCTGCGCGCTGATATCGACTACGGGTTCTCGGAGGCCAAGACCAGCTACGGCATCATCGGTGTCAAGGTCTGGGTCTTCAAAGGCGAAGTAATCGGCAAGAACGAGCATCCGGGGCTCGCCCCGGCGGCAGCACCGGTTGAGGAGCCCGCGCCCGCGCCGGCCCGCAAGCCGCGACGGACAACCGCTAAGACAGGAGCAAAACGTGCTGCAACCAGCCAGGCGTAAATACCGCAAGGAGCAAAAGGGCCGGAATACCGGCGTTGCGACGCGCGGCAACAAAGTCAGTTTCGGCGAGTATGGCTTGAAAGCCATCGGTCGCGGCCGGCTCACCGCCCGTCAGATCGAGGCTGCCCGGCGTGCGATGACGCGCCATATCAAGCGCGGCGGCCGGATCTGGATCCGCATTTTCCCGGACAAGCCGATTTC
>CAZSIR010000099.1:0-11766 GCA_964606765.1 uncultured Bordetella sp.
GGCGGCAATACCCGCAGCATGCTCGCGGTGTGGCGCGACTGGGGACTGGATGTGCATCTGCGCAGCGCCTGGGAACAAGGCATCGTGCTCGGCGGCTGGAGCGCCGGCTCAATCTGCTGGTTCGAACAGGGCATCACCGATTCCATCGCCGGACCGCTGACCGCACTCGACTGCCTCGGCTTCCTGCCCGGCAGCAACTGTCCGCATTACGACAGTGAAATTCAGCGTCGGCCGGTCTATCGCAGTTTCGTCGCCCGCGGCCGGGTCGCAGGCGGTCATGCTGCGGATGACGGGGTCGCACTGCATTTCATCGGCACACGGCTGGCGCATGTCGTGGCCAACCATCGCGGCCGGCGCGGCTGGAAACTCTCCCGCACCGGCAATCGTGCCGTGGAACGGTCCCTGCCCACCCGTTACCTCGGATAGCGCCAGACGCTTTCCCGTCATCATTCCGGCGGCAAGCCACCGGTCGCGGGTTAAAATGGCGTTTTCCCCGGCAAAAACTCCTCCCAGCATGGCCAAGAACAACAAGCCCGGCACCGAACCCGCCGCGGCCTCCACCTCCAATTTCATCCGCAGCCACATAGAAGCCGACCTCGCCGCCGGCAAATACGCCGACCGCCGCTGGGGTGGCCAGCCTGGGCCGGCCGGCACCCATGCCGGCGCAGCGCCGGATGCCGCAAAAATCCGCACCCGCTTTCCGCCGGAGCCCAACGGCTATCTGCATCTGGGCCACGCCAAGTCGATCTGCCTGAATTTCGGCCTCGCATTGCATTACGCCGGCGCCTGTCACCTGCGCTTCGACGACACCAATCCGGAGAAGGAAGAACAGGAATACGTCGACTCCATCCGCGATGCGGTGCAATGGCTGGGTTTTGACTGGGGACCGAACCTCTATTTCGCCAGCGATTATTTTGATTTCATGTACCAGGCGGCGGAATACCTGATCAATGCCGGCCACGCCTACGTCGACGAACAATCCGCCGAGGAAATGCGCGCCAACCGCGGCACGCTGACCCAGCCCGGCAAGCCCGGACCCTGGCGCGACCGGCCCGCTGCGGAATCGCTGGCGCGCTTTCGCGAAATGCGCGACGGCAAACACGCCGACGGCGCAATGGTGCTGCGCGCAAAAATCGACATGGCTTCACCCAACATCAACCTGCGCGATCCGGCGATTTACCGCATTCGCCGGGCCAGCCACCACCGCACCGGTGACCGCTGGTGCATCTACCCGATGTACACCTATGCCCATCCGATCGAGGATGCGCTGGAACAGATCACCCATTCGCTGTGCACGCTGGAATTCGAAGACCAGCGGCCGTTCTACGACTGGCTGCTCGGCAAAATCGCCGACGGCGGCATGCTGGCGCGGCCGCTGCCGCAGCAGATCGAATTCGCCCGCCTCAACCTGACTTATGTCGTGCTGTCCAAACGCAAGCTGATCCAGCTCGTTGACGAGAAGCATGTCAGCGGCTGGGATGATCCCCGGCTGCCGACTCTCGCCGGCGCGCGGCGCCGCGGCTACACGCCCGAGGGTTTCCGCCGTTTTGCCGAACGCATCGGCGTGTCCAAAGCCGATTCCTGGATCGACTATTCGGTGCTGGAAGACTGCATGCGCGAGCACCTCAACGAAGCCGCGGAGCGCCGCATTGCGGTGCTGGACCCGGTGAAACTGGTCATCGACAACTACCCCGCGGGGCAGCAGGAAGACTGCCATGCGCCGAATCATCCGCAGAAACCGGAACTCGGCAAACGCGCGGTGCCGCTCACACGCGAGCTGTGGATCGAGCGCGAGGATTTTGCGGAAACGCCGCCCAAGGGATTTTTCCGGCTGTTCCCCGGCAACAGCGTGCGCCTGCGTTACGGTTACGTCGTCAAATGCACGGGCTGTGTAAAGGACCATGAGGGGCGCGTGCTCGAGGTTCATTGCGAGTACCTGCCTGAAACCCGGTCCGGAACACCGGGTGCGGAGACGGTGAAGGTGAAGGGCAACATCCATTGGGTCAGCACCGCGCATGCGCATGCGGCTGAAGTCCGGCTCTACGACCGGCTGTTCAAGGCCGAACACCCGGGCGCGGGTGACCGCGATTTCCTGCTGGACCTGAATGACCGCTCACGCGATGTCATCACAGCACAACTCGAACCTGCACTGCGTGAAACGCAGGCCGGCACCCGTTACCAGTTCGAACGCCATGGCTATTTCATCGCCGACAGCAAAGACAGCAAGACCGGCAAACCGGTATTCAACCGCACGGTAACCTTGCGCGATTCCTGGATCAAATAACTTTTCAAGGAGGACTGCGTCCCATGACCAGCAAAACTGCAATCATCACCGGCGCCGGCAGCGGCATCGGCAAAGCCACCGCGCTGGCTTTTCTGAAGGATGGCTGGAATGTCGCCCTGGTCGGCCGCCGCCAGAACGTACTGGAAGAAGCGCTGGCCGAAGCCGGCGCCGATGCCGCGCACGGCATCGCGGTTCCGACTGATGTGTCCGATCCCCAGTCGGTCAGCGCCTTGTTTGAGGCGGTCAAAAAGCGCTACGGGCGCATCGATGCCCTGTTCAACAACGCCGGCCTGAACGCGCCGGGCGTGCCCTTCGAAGACCTTCCTTACGAAAAATGGAAGGCGGTCGTCGATGTCAACCTCAGCGGCTCATTCCTTTGCGCACAGGCGGCTTTCCGTGTGATGAAGGACCAGAACCCGCAGGGCGGGCGCATCATCAACAACGGCTCAATCTCGGCGCACGCCCCGCGTCCCGATTCCGCGCCGTACACCGCATCCAAACACGGCGTCTCGGGACTGACCCGCACCATGTCGCTCGACGGCCGCAAGTACGGCATCGCCGTGTGCCAGGTCGATGTCGGCAATGCAATGACCGAACTCGCGGCTCGCATGGCCAAAGGTGTGAAGCAGGCGGACGGCACGGTGAAAGCCGAACCGATGATCGACGTGAAGGATGTCGCGCGTTCCGTGCTGTTCATGGCCAACCAGCCGCCGGGCGTGAATATCTACCACCTGATGGTCATGGCCACCAACATGCCCTATGCCGGGCGCGGCTGAACTTTAAAAAATATCAATAAAATCAAATATTTATGTCAATCAACCCATAAGCAGTCCATCGCGGCAATACACCAGACAGGAAAACAAAGCCGCAGTGAAACTCGCATTGGAACGCATGAACCCACCATGAATCTTCCGTCAATCCGGCTGTTGTTGCTGCTTATCGTCATGCTGGGCGGCGCGGCCAGCGCTCAAGAATATCCCGAGAAGATTGCAGACCGGATCGGAGACCTTGGCCCACGAGCTACAAATCTCACCGCAATCGCAGTAGGAGTATCTACCGTCGGTTTGTAAGCTGGATAATTTCAATACGCCGATCGCCTAGACGACGACTCTTGGGCGGTCGTCCAAAAGCAATTAGCTCTAGTATCTAAGCAAATCGAAGCAAAAATTGGACAGAAAGCACGCAGAGCAGGTGGCACATTACGCGCGGCATTCATCGCCGAATTATCGAAACTCGACCCCAAATACCTGGCCGAGATCGCCGTTTTTTTAGACTCAGCGCCCGGTGAGGCTTGGTTACAAACCAACGCACGTTACGAAGAAGATATTTTCAGAAACTTTTTTCTTGCCACAACATATTCCGTTGCGTCACGCAAGCGCGGGGATGTGCTTCGTGAAAAAGTCGAGTTGCCTCTTGGGGGACGGGAGGCGTTTCAGGCCTTACTAATGTTGCATACGATGCCTTTATTGTCAGGGAACGAGCCTACATTTTACGCGGCAGTCGGCACCGTTAAGTTGCTTGGAGCGGTTGATCCGAATTTCATTGCATTGATGAATGACGCAAATCGGGCTCTGTATCAAGGCATAAAAAACGGCCTATCCAGCCCCGCATACGCTGCGCTTGTAAAATCATTTGTTAGCGTCATGCGCTCACCACAGACAGGGATCAATATCTTCGGACTTAAAGAGCAGGATCTTGATGGGCCAGCAAGATCTCGCATGCAAGATCTTGTTGCGCGCTCACTCGCCGCCATGAACGGCGCGCAAACCATTCAATGCGACTTTGCTTTGAAGGAAGGTACCATCCAGAGCATCGGCACCGATGTGGACAAAATCATGAGTGGAAGAACTCCGATTCGACCCGGATCGGTAGAGCATTCGTGGGTCGCAATGTCATTCGAACGCGGATGCAACGGGAAAAAAGATTTCTCAATCGCGCTCAAAGTCTGGGAAGACATGGCCGCTGCGGGGAATATGCATCCCTACTGCAAGATTTCAGATTATTACCGTCTGGGTGTGGGCACGAAGCCCGATCCGCAGCGAGCACAGGAGTGGGCCGATAAATTCGCGGCGCTTGGCCGTGGAGTAACCTGCAAAGAGGGGATGAAATTCAATCCGGAGAACCCTTGGGCCGGACTGAGCGATTCACAATAAGTATAAATAAATCATATATTTATTGCTATTCAGCCCTTCAGCGGCTTGAACCGCAGGCGCTTCGGCTTGGCGCCCTCCTCGCCCAGGCGCTTGCGCTTGTCGGCTTCGTATTCCTGGTAATTGCCGGAGAAAAACACCGCCTGCGAATCGCCCTCGAAAGCGAGGATATGGGTGGCGATGCGATCGAGGAACCAGCGGTCGTGTGAAATCACCAGCACGCAGCCGGCGAATTCGAGCAGCGCGTCTTCCAGCGCGCGCAGGGTT
Source organism: uncultured Bordetella sp. (assembly GCA_964606765.1). GTDB lineage: Bacteria > Pseudomonadota > Gammaproteobacteria > Burkholderiales > SG8-41. The sequence goes on from CAZSIR010000099.1 coordinate 4,702, forward strand.
TCCACGTCGATGTCATTGGACGGTTCGTCGAGCAGCAGGACGTTGGCGCCGGTCAGCAGCGTGTGCGCCAGATGCAGCCGGCCGCGTTCACCGCCGGAGAGGGTGCCGACTTTTTTCTGCTGGTCCTGGCCCTTGAAATTGAAACGTCCGAGATAGGCGCGCGACGGCATTTCGAATTTGCCGACATTGATGATGTCGAGCCCGCCGGAAATCGCCTCCCACGCCGTCTTGTCATCCGGCAGCGATTCGCGCGACTGGTCGACCATCGCCAGCTTCACCGTCGAGCCGATCACGATTTCGCCGGAGTCAGGTTTCTCCTTGCCGGAAATCATGCGGAACAGCGTCGATTTGCCGGCGCCGTTGGGACCGATGATGCCGACGATGGCGCCCGGCGGAATCGCGAAGGACAGCTTGTCGATCAGCAGGCGGTCGCCATAGCCCTTGGACACATTCTTGAATTCGATCACGCTGTCGCCGAGCCGATCAGCCACCGGGATGAAAATCTCCTGGGTTTCGGTGCGCTTCTGGTAATCAAACGACGACAGTTCCTCGAATCGCGCGATCCGCGCCTTGGATTTGGCCTGGCGACCTTTGGCGTTCTGGCGCACCCACTCCAGTTCCTTTTTCAGCGCCTTCTGCCGCGCCGATTCGGTCGCCTCTTCCTGCTTCAGCCGGTCTTCCTTCTGCTCCAGCCAGGAACTGTAATTGCCCTTCCACGGAATGCCGTGGCCGCGGTCGAGCTCAAGGATCCACTCGGCGGCATTGTCGAGGAAATAACGGTCATGGGTCACCGCGACGACGGTACCGGGGAAACGGTGCAGGAACTGCTCCAGCCAGTCCACACTTTCCGCATCAAGATGGTTGGTCGGCTCGTCGAGCAGCAGCATGTCGGGTTTGGACAGCAGCAGGCGGCACAGCGCGACGCGGCGCTTTTCACCGCCGGACAATTTGCCGATTTTTGCATCCCACGGCGGCAGGCGCAGCGCATCTGCCGCGATTTCGAGCTGGTGCGTGGTATCGGTGCCGGAATTGGCGAGCAGTGCCTCGTATTTCGCCTGCTCCGCGGCGAGCTTGTCGAAATCGGCATCGGGCTCGGCGTAGGCGGCGTAGATTTCATCGAGCTTTTTCTGCGCGTCGAATACCTCGCCCAGGCCTTCCTGCACCGCCTCGCGCACGGTCTGCTCCGCATTGAGCTGCGGCTCCTGCGGCAGGAAACCGATGTTCAGGTTCGGCATCGGCGTCGCCTCGCCGTCGTACTCCTTGTCGACGCCGGCCATGATCTTGAGCAGGCTGGACTTGCCCGAACCGTTCAGGCCGAGCACGCCGATCTTGGCGCCGGGGAAAAACGACAGCGAAATGTCCTTGAGAATGACGCGCTTGGGCGGCACGACGCGGCTCACCCGGTTCATCGTAAATACGTACTGGGCCATGTTGCGGAATTCCGGAAAAGAAGTTGCGAAGAACCGCGAGGATAGCCGAAAACCGCGACCCTTCGGGCGCAGGTGTGCAAGTCGTGGATAATGCGGGCTTTCTCCACCGACGGACGCACGCGAATGAACATCGTCAGCCCATGGCTCACCCTCGGCTACATCATCCCCCACCTCTACACCGACATGGACGCCTACCAGTTCTACCGCGTCGCACCGGACGGCATGATGCTGGTGACCACGGGCATCAACCTGAGGGAATACAGCCTCGCCGCAGTCGAAACCGAGCTGCCGGCGCTGTGGCAGGCGGTTGACCGGATGAAGCACAAGAAAGTGGACCGCATCGCGTTGAGCGGTGTGCCGGTGGCCTCGGTGCTGGGCCGCAGGAAGATGCGGGAAATCCTCGACGAGGGCTCGCAACGCGCCGGAATCGCCTTCGACACCGACCTTGAAGCGCATATCGCGACACTGCAGCATTTCGGCGTCACCAAACTCGCGCTCGCCACGCGCTGGCCGGAAAACGTCAACACCGCGCTGTCGAACTACCTGAAGGAGGCCGGCATCGAGGTCGTGTCACTGCGCGCCCAGGGCCGCAACCTCGACCAGAACAAGGCCTCAAATCCGCTGGCCGACCATGAGCTGGCACTGGAACTGGGCCGCGCCGCACTGTCTGCCGCACCCGAAGCCCAGGCCCTGCTGCTGCCTGGTGGCCTGTGGTTTGCAATCCACGCAGTGCCGATCCTCGAAGCCGAATTCGGCAAGCCGGTGCTGCTCAACATTACATCGACTACGCGGGCAGCATTGAACGCCGCGTCAAAACCGCTGCAGCAAAAACCCGATCCGAAATGGGGCAAGGTGATGGCAAGCGGCTGAAACCGGACGACGAACTGATCGATGAAGGCATGGGTTCCATTTTTCTGCGACCCTGATAATCCGGGCACGAAAAAGTCTTGCAGCTTCCTTGTTTTAGCTAGTAAAGATTTTTCAGCCAGACGCGTTTTCCGCCATCAACTTTGAACAGCGAAATTCCTCCCCTCACCAATTCGCCGCCACCGGTGAATGTTATTGGACCGAATATTCCGTCCGATTCGCTGCCAAACAACGCTTCGACAACTTGCGGAGCCTCGACTGAAGCTGCCTTCTCTATTGCATCAGCAATTGCAGTCATTGCATCGTAGCCGGAAGCCGAAGCCCAGGATGGATTCTCGCCGAAGCGGCGGTTGAATTTCTGACTGAACAACCCTCCGAAAGGCGCGCCGCCCAGAAGCGCGACCGGCAGGGTGCAAAACAGGCGCTGCGTCGGGGCAACCGTTTCGGCAACTTTGGGGCTGCACGCACCGTCCACCGCAAGCACGGGGGCATTCAGGCCCGCCTTCTGCAGCGCCCCCAGCAGACGGATCGCCGTGGGACCGTTGCCCGAATAAAAAATGACGTCCGGCTCTGCTTCCTTGATTTCCGCCATCAACTTCACCAGCGGCTCCGGTTTTGCCGACATCACATGGAGCAATTCCTGCCGCAACCCCGCTTTGGACGAGCCGAAATGGAGGATTTCCCCCAAACGCCGGCCGTACGAACCGGCCTCGTACAGGACCACGACCCGCCTTGCTTTGAATTCTTCCGCCGCATATCGCAACAGCACTTCGGCCTGACGATCGTCGCTGGGCGCGACACGGAAGATGTTCCTTGCGCCCTCTTCGTTGAACGTGGCATCCGTGACAAAAGGATTGATGACGGGGACGCCACGCTTGGCGTAAGTGCGATTCGCCCGTAACGATGCGCTGGTGGTCAAATGCCCCACCACGGCGGCCACCCGCTGCTCGACGAGCAGCGCTGCCACGCGTTCCGCCTCCGCGGGGTTGTGCTTGTCGTCACCAATCACCAGTTCCACCGGGACACGCCTTGCTCCGATCCTGATGCCGCCGCGCGCATTGATTTCTTCGGCGGACAGGCGCACTCCGCGCTCGAGGTCCACTGCAAGCACACTAAAGCCAGTGAAAGAAAAAGGCGCGGCAAGGCCGATGCGCACCGTGTCCGCCGCGCCTTGCGGCACCAGCCGCCTCAGGCCGGCGCGGCGCTCAGTGGCCTCGGAAAGTCGGGAAAGGGAAATTACCGGCGCGACCCGCGACCAGAGCAGATAATAACGCCCCTTGCGGGAGAAATTGATTGCGAGAATGCGGTTTTCGAGCGTAGTGAAAGTGGCCGCAGCCCGAAGCGTTTTCGTCTCCGGATCGCCTTCTACCCAAGATATCCTGCGAACGCCGTTTTCAAGCTGCCGGTCAATGTCCGGCGCCCTGCCGAACTGTTTGTCGAGAAACTCACGGTCGCCTTGGTCGGGTTTTCCTGCAAGCCCCAGCAGCATGCTGAATATTTCGACATCCCCCGATTCCAATACAATTTTCTCGAGATCGGCAACCTCACAATCTTCCAGCTCAAACTGCTTGCACGAGTACCAGGATCGCGACGTTGATGTTCCCTGCGCCAGAAGCAAGGATGGGAAAAAAGCCAGAGACACAAAAACCACGATCCTTGCAATCCTGCAGCACATGGTTTCTCCATGAAAGTAAATCAGACCTGCCATCTTAGTTTGCGGCAACCACCTTGCCCGATACCAGCCGATCGACTTCCGCCTCACTGTAACCCACCGACTGCAGCACCTCGCGCGTATGCTCACCGATTTGCGGAATGTCGATGCGCGTGCCAAAACGCCGGCCATCCATCTCGATCGGCAGCACCGGCACCTTGGTCTTGACGCCATTGTTCAGTGTCACCGGCGTCAGCCCGCGTGAGGCATTGAGGTGCGGGTCGTCGAACAGGTCTTCGGGTTTGGCAATGGGGGCAAACGGCAGCCCCAGCTTTTCACAGCGATCCATCAGCTCCTGCTTGCCCATTTTCGCGAAGATTTCAGTCACGATCGGAATGATGCGCGGCCGTGCTTCGACGCGCTGCGGATTGGTTTTCAGCGCCGGATCATTGAACAGCTCCGTCAGGCCGAATGAGTCGCAGAACACCTTCCACTGCGTGTCGGTTACGACGCCGACAAAGACCAGTTCGCCTTCGCTGGTCTTGAAATTGTCGTAGAGCGCCCAGGCGCGGATGCGGTCCGGCATCGGTTTCACCGGTTTGCCGGTGGCGTAACCTTCCAGCATGTGTTGCGCCATCAGGAAGGCGTTGTTCTCGAACAGCGCGCTCTGCACATACTGGCCCTCCCCCGTCGCATGGCGCTGGTTCAATGCCGCGAGTATCGCCACGGCGCCGAACACGCCGCCCATCACGTCGTTGACCGAGGCACCCGCACGCAGCGGACCGAAACGCCCGCCCGTCATGTAGGCCAGGCCGCCCATCATCTGCACCACCTCGTCGAGTCCGGTGCGGTGGTCGTAGGGGCCCGGCAGGAAGCCTTTCAGCGAGCAGTAGATGATTTCCGGTTTCAGTTTTTTCAGCGCTGCGTAACCGAAACCGAGCTTGTCCATCGCACCGGGCCGGAAATTCTCGGTCACTACATCGGCGCTGGCGATCAGTTTCAGCACCAGTTCGCGACCCTCGGCGGATTTGAGGTCGACCGCAATGCTTTTCTTGTTGCGGTTGTAGCTGGGGAAAAAACCCGCGCCTGAAGCCGTCAGCTTGCGCGTGTGGTCGCCGTCCAGCGGTTCGACCTTGATCACTTCGGCACCGAGATCGGCCAGCACCAGCCCGCAGGTGGGGCCCATGACCACGTGACAGAACTCGATGACGCGGATGCCTTGGAGGGGTAATTGTTGTGACATTAGCTTCCTTTAAAAAAACTTTACCGCCAAGATTCATTTCAATACCCCCTTGAGGGGTACGCCAAGGGCGCCAAGAGATTCAAGGTCAAAACCGCATTTCAGTCGTTCGGTAAGGCGTTACCGGCTTTTTTAGATTGGGTTTTCTTGGCGCTCTTGGCGTCTTGGCGGTTCATCAGTTTTTCAGCCGTTGCTTAGTATCTGCCAGTAGCCGGCACAAAACCCTTGGTGATCCCTGCCAGCGGCACATAACCGTACAGCGGCTCGTCGGGGATGCCTTCCTTGAGGATGCTGCGCAGGGCCAGCAGTTTTTCCAGGTTGATGCCGGTGCGCAGCCCCATCGCTTCCAGCATGAACACCAGGTCTTCCGTGACGATATTGCCGGAGGCGCCCGGCGCAAACGGACAGCCACCAAGGCCGCCGAGGGAGCTGTCGAAGGTGGTGACGCCGACTTCCAGCGCCGCCACCACATTCGCGAGGCCCAGGCCGCGCGTGTTGTGCAGATGCGCGCCCGACAGCTTGTCGCCGATGGCTGCGCGGACTTTTTTGAACACGCGGCGGATCTGTTCGGGATTGGCGTAGCCCGTCGTGTCGGCCAGCCCGACCTCGTCACAGCCGGCCTCGACCGAAGCGACTGCCATGCGCACCACTTCGTCCTCGCTGACCGCACCTTCCAGCGTGCAGCCGAACACCGTGGACAGGCCGGATTCGATGATGGGCCGCCGTTCTTTTGGCAGGCTGTCGCGGAAATCGCAGATTTTTTTCGCGCTGGCGATGGCCTCGTCCGGCGTCATGCGCACATTGGCGAGGCTGTGCGCTTTTGAAACGGAAATCGTCAGCGTCAGCTTGTGTACGCCGGCTTCCATCGCGCCCTGCGCGCCCCTGAAATTCGGCGCCAGTGCGGCCACATTCAAACCGGGAATGGTCAGGCTGTGCGCCACGACTTCGGCGGCATCCGCCATCTGCGGAATCAGCTTTGGCGGCACAAAGGAACAGACTTCAATCTCGCGCAGCCCCGCTGCGGCGGCAGCGCTGATCCACTTTTTCTTGTACTCCGTGCTCATGAACTGCTTGGTGTTCTGCAGACCGTCGCGCGGCCCGACCTCGCTGATCAGAATGTCGATATCCTGGCCCATCAATGATTGCTCCTGTGGATTGCCCGGCCGCGCTGGCGGCGGCCTGACCTTTGAATATAACGCGAATGGCACCGCGCGCGGGTCAGCACGCGGCGGGATAACGTCTGAAACCGAAATCGGGATCACGGGCGACTGCCTGCAGCAGCTCGACCTCCCAGCTCAGGTATTCGCGCATCGCCTGCTCGACGTTGTCCTTGCGGTCCAGCGCCCTGTAACTCAGGTCATCTGCGGCGCCGGTCAGGCGCGTGTCGCCGGTCTCCAGCGCAAAGCCCGCGACCGTCCAGGCTGGCGTGCCACCGGCCAGCACCTGCAGTTTCGCTGAAGTGAGCTTCGACGCATCGGCCGCCGCCAGTCGCGCCAGCGCCTCCTCGGCGGCACTGAACACCAGCAGCGGCGCCACCGGGATTTTCGGCAGCTGATCCTTTAACCGCGAGCGCACCACATGCCAGGCGCCCGGAATATGGCCTTCGCGATGCTGCAGGCTGGAATCGAGATTGGCGACCTGCGCCTGGCCGTTATCCAGCAGCCGCTTCAGTTCTGCTGCTGGGATCGATGCCCCGTACAACGCGGCACCGTCAAGCACCGGGGGCGTCGCCACACCCCGCTCGCCGCAATCCGCGCCTTCCGCAGCAAGCACGTACACCTCCTGATGCCCCATCTGCACCAGCCAGGCCGCGGTCATCGTCGCGCGCACGCCGTCGCTGTCGGCCAGCACCACCACCGAAGGCCGCACCGCGATGA
>CAZSIR010000100.1:0-3438 GCA_964606765.1 uncultured Bordetella sp.
CATGAACGGAAAAATCCGCCGCGTCATCACCGGCCACGACAAAAACGGCAAGGCCATCGTCATCGAGGACGGCCTCGCCCCCGCGGTGCGCAGCAATCCGCTGCGGCCGGGCCACATTTCGGTGGACATGTGGAAAACCGCGGCCACGCCGCACATCCTCCACGCCACCGAGCCCGACCCCACCGGCGGCCCGAAGCAGATTCATCCGCTGCCCGGCGGCACGGTGTTCCGCATCAGCGAGATCGCGCCGGAGACCGAGGCCATCCGCAATATCAGCCCCGAGCAATCCAAGGCCGTGTTCGAGGCGATGGGCAACCGCGACGCCACCACCGCCGGCTCGGCCAAGGGCCGCCACCCCTTCATGCACCGCACCCAGACCATCGATTACGCCGTGGTGCTGAAGGGCGAGGTCACGATGCTGCTCGACGACCAGGATGTGCTGCTGAAGGAAGGCGATGTGGTGATCCAGCGCGGCACCAACCATGCCTGGAGCAACCGCTCCGACCAGCCGGTGCTGATGCTGTACGTATTGATAGACGGGCGCTTTGACGAGGAACTGCAGGGGCATTTCGGCGCCGGCGGCGCGCACTGAGCCGAGCAGGCGGGCCGGGGGCAGGCCCGGCGGGTGTATAGTCAATTGACCGCGGGGGTGACAATGATCACCCCCGGCATCGGACCGCCTCTGCACGGGGCGGCAGGTTGCGAGTCAATCCGGAACACAGGGCCCCTGCTTGGAAACAGCCGCGAATACCCCGCCAGCCGGACAGCGGAGATCATCGATCTCGCTGCGCCAGAGCCTGTTCCTGCGCTTCGGCACGCTGGCCACCGTGACCATGGCGCTGCTGACGCTGGGTTACGCCGCCTTCGGGCTGCAACCGGTGGCGGAACGCACCGCGCTGAGCCATTTCAGCACCGCCGTCGAGAAAGTCCATGGCGAGCTCGACCGCATGTTCGATCCGGTGGTCGGCCTGCTGGGGATTTCGCGCGAGTGGGCCAGACATCCCGGTTTTGACATCAACCGCACGGAGGATTTCAACCGGCTGTTCCAGCCCGTGCTGCGCCAGTTTCCGCACCTGACCTCGGTGGTCGCCGGCAATACCGTCGGCCATGGCTGGATGCTGCTCGAGCTGCCGGACAACCGCTGGCGCAACCGCTTCACCGACATTCCGCGGCGCGGCAAGCTGCAGCGCTTCATCGACTGGGATCCGCAGGGCAAGCCCACCGTGCGCGAGGAATCCGTCGATTACGATGCGCGCATCCGACCGTGGTTTCGCGGCGCGATGTCGACGCCCGCCAACGGCAGCGTGCACTGGACCGAGCCCTACACTTTTTTCACCACCAAGGATCCGGGCATCACCGGCTCGACGCGCATTGATTTGAAGGACGGCACGAGTTTTGTCATCGGGCTCGACATCAAGCTGCTGGACATTTCGCGCACCACCGCGGCGCTGCCGGTCGGCAACAGCGGCGGCATCATGGTCATCACCGGCGACGGGCGGCTGCTCGGCCTGCCGCGCAGCGAACGCGGCGCCGACGACAACGCCATCCGTTCCGCGGTGCTGAAACCGGTGGACATCCTCGGCATTCCCGCCGCCAGCGCCGTGGTCGCGGCCTGGGTCAAGGCCGGCAAGACCGCCGCCACCGACCTCCGGTTCGTGTCCGGCGGCGAGAACTGGATCGCCTCGTTCCAGCCCTTCCGCCTCGGCGAGCAGACCTTCTGGACCGCGGCCTATGCGCCGGTGGCGGATTTCACGCCGCCTTGGAGCAACATGCTGCTGACGCTGTGCGGAGTCGTCACCGTGGTGATGCTGCTGGCGCTGCTGATGGCGCACCGTTTTACGCGCCAGTTCAGCGCGCCGCTGGAATCGCTGGTGGCTTCGAGCGAGCGCATCGCACGCCTCGATTTCAGCCACGGCGAAACCACGCCTGCGGCGTTCTCCGACCTGCAGCGCCTGGCCTCGGCGCAGGAGCGCATGCGCGCCATGCTGAGCGAATTTCGCGGCACCATGGATGCGCAGTCCACCGACCTGAAGCAGCAGATCAGCGCGCTGCGCGCCACCGAAGCGCGCCTCGAACATCTGAGCCAGCACGATCCGCTGACCGATCTGCCCAACCGCGTGCTGTTCAACGACCGCCTGACCCATGCCATCACCCGCGCCCACCGCAGCAAGCGCCTGTTTGCCGTGTTGTTCATCGACCTCGACAATTTCAAGTCGATCAACGACACGCGCGGCCACGAAGCCGGCGACCAGCTGCTGGTCGAGGTCGCGCGGCGGCTGCGTTCCGGCATCCGCGAGGAAGACAGCGTGGCGCGCCTTGGCGGCGATGAATTCGTGGTGCTGGTGGAGGACCTGAGCGACAACCTGCGCGAGGCGGCGAAACAGGCGGAAACCCTGGGTGAAAAAATCCGCGCCGCACTGGCCCTGCCCTATCTCGTCGACAACACAATGCACCATTCGACCGCGAGCATCGGCGTGACGCTGTACCGCGGCGAAAACGAAACCGGCGACACGCTGCTGCGCGGCGCCGACGGCGCGATGTACCGCGCCAAGCGCACCGGGCGCAACACTGTGCAGTTTTTTGATCCGGAAATGCAGGCCGAGCTCGATGTCGCGGCGCAGACCGAGGTTGATTTGCGCGAGGCGCTGCCCGGCGGGCAGCTGTTGCTGCATTTCCAGGGCAAATACGACCGCCGCCAGCAGATCATCGGCGCCGAAGCGCTGCTGCGCTGGCGGCATCCGCAGCGCGGCATGGTGTCGCCGGCGGAATTCATTCCGATCGCGGAAAACTCCGGACTCATACTGCCCATCGGCCGCTGGGTGCTGGAAGCCGCCTGCGCCCAGCTCAAGGCCTGGTCGGAATCCGCGCACACGCGCGAACTGCGGCTGGCGGTGAATGTGAGCCCGTACCAGTTCCGCCACGCGGCCTTCATCGACGACATCACGCGCATCCTCGAGCAGAGCGGCGCCGATGCGCGCCTGCTGGTGCTTGAGCTGACGGAAAGCGTGGTGCTCGACGACGTGCCCGCCGCAATCAGCAAGATGGAGGAACTGAAGCGCCTCGGCATCAAGCTGTCGATGGACGACTTCGGCACCGGATATTCATCGCTGTCGCATCTGTCGCGGCTGCCGCTGGATGAAGTGAAAATCGACCAGTCCTTCGTGCGCAAGCTGGGCAGCGGTTCCAGCGATGCCGCCATCGTGCATGCCATCATCGCGATGGCGCGCAGCCTGAGCCTGAGCGTGGTGGCGGAAGGCGTGGAATCGCGCGAGCAGCTGGAATGGCTGCTGCGCGAGGAATGCGAGGGCTATCAGGGCTATCTGTTCAGCCGCCCGGTGCCGGTGGCGCAGTTTGAAGGCATGCTCGGCCGGGAAAACGCCGGTTGAGGCCGGCGGCCGACCGTCGGCGCTGACATTCAGGCCTGCTGCATTTTCATCG
>CAZSIR010000100.1:3538-7304 GCA_964606765.1 uncultured Bordetella sp.
AATCGCATGGCCGCCGCGCGCGACGCGCGCGCGCACCCGGGCGATGTGCAGTTCCGGCGTCGCAAGGCCTGCATACCAGACATGGATCGCGATGCCCTGCCGCGCCGCGTCCAGCAGCATGCGCGTGATGGTCGCCGCACCAAGGGTGGTTTCGAATGCGAAATCCAGCCGCCCGGCGATGGCGCGCTCGAGCATTTCGCGGCCGCGGTGCCAGGCGATGCTGTTGGCCTGCGTCTGGCCGAGGCCGGGATTGGCCGCCCTCAGCGCGCGCGCGGCTTCATCGGGATTGTAGTAATCGGCGCCGCGGTCGCGCAGCGCTGCGCCGGCAATGCTGCTTTTGCCCGAACCGTTGACACCCGCCAGTACAAGGATGCGCGCTGCGCTTGCCGGCATGGTTTGCCGCGCGGCTTCAGCGCTGCTTGCGCGCCGCCTTCACCGCCGCCCGCCCCAGTTCGGCAGGCGTGGCATTAAAGGCGGCATCCACGGCTTTGCGCGCCGCCGGCATCTGCATGCGCGCCAGCAGTACATCGTATTCGGCGGCAAGGTCATTCAGCGCCGGCGCGCGGTCGCGGGTCAGCGCGACAAATTCTTCATAGGGCAGCAGCACGGCCTTGGGGGTTTCATGGCGGGTGATGGCCACCGCGCCGCCGCGCATCACCTGTTCGAGCACCGCGCCCAGTGCGTTTTTGAGCCGCGTCGAAGCGACGGCGGGCACATCGATGAGTTCGCCGTGGCTGTTGCGGTAAGTCAGTGTCGACATGACGGGCCTCCTGCCGGTCGTTTTGGCCATTATAGCCAAAACAGCCCATTCAGGCGATCCGGCTGCGACAGGCGCAGCTCTTATCACAGTAACTATATGATTTTATTGATTATTTCAGAATCCATAGAGCTGCGCCGGATTGTCCACCAGGATCTGCCTGCGGACTTCGGCACTCCCCGCCCAGTCATTCAGCAGGTCCATCAGGCCCGCATCGTCGGGAAAATTGTTCTTCAGCGAAGGATGCGGCCAGTTGGTCGCATACAGCATGCGTTCGGGCGCTGCGCGTATGAGTGCCTTCGCCAGCACGGCAGCATCGGCGTACTCCGGTGCGCCGGTTTTTGAGCCGTGGTACGGCGCCGAGAGTTTGACCCAGCAGCGGCCGCTGTCGACCAGCGCACGCAGCGCCTGCCAGCCCGGCTCGTCGGGCGGCACCGGCTGCATGAAACGGCCGATGTGGTCGATGACGATGTCACAGGGCAAGGCGCGCAGCGCCGCGGCGTGCGCCGCGAGCTCACGGCCATCGGTCTGGATCTGCACATGCCAGCCGTGCACGGCGACGCGCGCCGCCATTGCCGCCATCGTGTCCCAGCGCACACCGCCGCCGGGCAGCAGGTGGTAACGGATGCCGCGCATCCCGAGCCGGCTGAGGCGCGCGATTTCTTCATCGCTGTCGCCGGGAAACACGATCGCGACGCCGCGCAGCTGGTGCGCGTCATCGGCGAGCGCCTGCATCGCCATCAGCGTGCAGCGGTTGTCGTTGCCATAGGCCGTGGGCTGCACGATCACCGTGCGCGTGATGCCGAGGCGCGCACGCAGCCTGCGGTATTCGGCGACGGTGCCCGGCATCGAAGGAAAATTCGCGCCCGGCAGCGGCGTGTACTCCGGCTCGAAGATGTGCATGTGCGTGTCGCAGCTGCCGGCGGGCGCGGGCAACCGGGGTCGGGTGTCGGTCATGGGATTTTCACTTCAGGCGGGCTCAAAGCAATGGATCATCGTGTCCGGTGGCGGTGCCGGAATCCGCCACCTGCGAGGCATGCTGCGCAATCTGCAGCGGCATGTCGAGCGCCTCGGCAAGTTCGAGCACCAGGTGCAGGTCCTTGCGCATGTTGGGCAATGGCGCATCGGGCGGCAGGGCTTCGAGCATGCCTTTCCAGCGCGGTCCGAGGTCCTGCCACACCTGCAGCACAGTGCTGTTGGCGAGGCCCTGCTTCAGCACGTTTTTCATGATGTCCGGCGCGACGCCGCCGGCCACGCCCAGCGCCAGCCCTTCGAGCAGGGCCATCACGTTGACGCTGAACACGAGCTGGTGCGCCAGCTTCGCGGCCTGACCGCTGCCCACTGCACCGGTGTGGGTGATGTCGCGCGCGAACACGCGGAATACCGGCAGCACGCGTTCCAGGGTTTTGTCGGTGCCGCCGACCATCAGGCTCAGCGTGCCTTCGCGCGCGGCCAGGATGCCGCCGGAGATCGGCATGTCCAGCGTGTCGCCGCCCTTGGCCGCGATCTGCAGGGCGATGCGCTGCACCGGCTCCGGCCCCAGCGTGCTGCCGGTGGCAAAAATGGAACCGCGCTGCAGGGCGTCGAGTATGCCCTTCTCGCCGGAGACGACGGCATCGGTCTGCGCCGCATCGGAAACCAGGCTGATGATCAGGTCGCTCTGCTCCGCCAGCGCCGCGGGCGACTTGCAGGCGAATGCCCCCAAAGCCGCGAGTTCCTGCACCGGCTCGCGACGCACGTCATACACGGCAGTGCGGTAACCGGCCTTCAGCAGCAGCTCGCTGATCGGCCGGCCCAGCGCGCCGAGGCCGATGACGCCGACGCGCATTTCCGGCCGCCGCATTTCAGAGGCCACTGTTCATTGCGCCTTGATGCCGGCGTCCTTGATCACCTTGCTGTAGCGGGCTATTTCGCTTTTCAGGTAATCGCGGAATTCCGCCGGTGAATTCAGCACCAGTTCCACGCCCATGCCGGTGAGCTTTTCCCTGGTCGCGGCCTGGCTGAAGACCTTGGCCGTGTCACGCTGGATGCGCGCCGCAAGCTCCGGCGGCAGGTTCGCCGGACCGAGCAGGCCAAACCAGGTGGCAATCGCGTAATCCTTGAACCCGGATTCAGCCACCGTCGGAATCTCCGGCGCCAGCGGCGAACGCGTGCTCCAGGTGTTCGCGATGCCGCGCAGGCGGCCGTTGTTGACGTGCGGCACGGCCACCGGCAGGTTGCCGAACATGATGGGAATCTGGCCGCCGATGGTGTCGGCAAGGCCGGGGTTTTCACCCTTGTACGGCACGTGCGTGATCTTGATGCCGAGCTGCGCAGCCATCAGTTCGCCGGCCATGTGCGGCGAGGAACCGACGCCGCCGGAGCCGAAGGTGATCGGCTCCCGGCTCTTTTTTGCAAATGCCATGAATTCCTTGAAGGTCTTCGGCGGGAAGGACGGGTGCACCACCATCAGCAGCGGCGTGTAGCCGGTCAGCGTGATGGGCGTGAAGTCGCGCATGGTGTCGTAGGCCGCCTTGCCGTACAGCGCCGGCGCCACCGCGAGGCTGGTCTGCGGCGTGATCATCAGCGTGTAGCCGTCCGGTGGAGACTTCGCCACCAGTTCGGCGGCGATCATGCCGCTGGCGCCGGGCCGGTTCTCGACCAGCACATTCTGCTTCCACTCCGCATTCAGCGTCTGCGCCAGCGTGCGCGCAACGATGTCGGTGGCGCCGCCGGCGCCGAAACCGACGAGGATGCGCACGGGCTTGGACGGGAAAGACTGCGCGGATGCACTGACCGCAAAGGCAGCAAGCACAGCTCCGGCAAGGACATTTTTAATGTTCATTGTTGTTCTCCTCCTGAGGGTGCCGGCATTGTGTGTAGGGCACCCTGAACTGTCAACAAGGGAGGACAGAATAGAAGGAACAACACACCACAGTCCGTCACCCCGGCAAAAGCCGGGGTCCAGAACAAGTTCACCAGAATCGCTGACTACCGACTGGATTCCGGCTTCCGCCGGAATGACGGCTC
>CAZSIR010000100.1:7404-11522 GCA_964606765.1 uncultured Bordetella sp.
TGGCGCAGGCCCGTTTCCGGATCGACCTTGATCGCGCACACCGCGGCATTGGCCGCGGGGAAACGCGGCCAGACATCGACATCGTGGCCGCGCCGGCGCAGTTCGGCGATGGTTTCCGGTCCGAAGTCCTCTTCGACATTGATGCGGCCCGGATAGTAGTTGTGCGGCGCGAAGGAATTGGGAAAGCTCTGCGACGACACCCGCGGCGCCTCCACCGCCTGCTGCATGGTCATGCCGTATTCCACGACATTGAGGAAGACCTGCAGCATGCCCTGCGACTGCTGGTCGCCGCCGGGCGTACCGAAGGTCATGAACAGTTTGCCGTCCTTGAAGGCCATCGCCGGATTCGGCGTCAGGCGCGGACGTTTGCCCGGCTTCACTTCGGCCGGGTGGCCCGGCTCCAGGCGTGACTGGCAGCCGCGGGAGGAAATCGCGAGACCGGTGCCGGGAATGATCGGTGTTTCACTGGCATTGTCGGAGGTGGTGGCCGAATAGGCATTGCCCCAGCGGTCGACGACGCAGTTGTAGATGGTGTCCTGCGACAGCCGGCTCGCATTGCGCGGCGCGGCATAAGCCGACAGCGCGGGACCGGCGCTGACACGCCCCCTGCCTTCGGGATCGCCCGGATCCGGCAGCCGGTCGAAGGCGCGCTGCATGTTGATGCGTGCGCGCTGCTTCACGGCATAGGCCTCGGAGATCAGCGCATCGCGCGGCACCTTGATGAATTTCGGGTCGCCGACATAGGCTTCACGATCGGCAAATGAAAGATTCAAGGCGGCGGCGATCAGGTGCGCATAGTCCGGCGAGTTGTGTTTCATCGCCTTGAGGTCGAAGCCCTCGAGGATCTTCAGCGATTCCAGCAGCACGATGCCCTGGCACCAGACATCGCAGGCATGCACGGTGTAACCGCGGTAGTTCACCGAAATGCTGTCTTCCACCGGCACTTCAAAACCGGCCAGGTCCTCGAAGGTCATGAAGCCGCCGTTGGCGGCGTGGTAATCGGAGATTTCGCGGGCAATCGGGCCGCGGTAGAAATAGTCATGCACGGCCGCGAGCTTTTTGTCGCGGTCGCCGCTGCAATCGCGCTCGGCCTGGATCAGCCGGCCGATGGTGCGGGCGAGGTCCTCCTGCACAAAGAGTTCGCCGACGCGCGGCGCGCGCCCCTTGGGCAGGAAGATGCGTTCATTGTCGGGCCAGCGCCTGAAGCTCATTTCCAGATATTCGATGTTGGTCGACAGCAGCGGATAAACGGCGAAGCCGTTTTTCGCCAGCTCCATCGCCGGCGTTGCCGCCTCTTCGAAGGAAATCGTGCCGTAGCGGCGCAGCGCCGCAATATAGGTGGCGGGCGCCGCCGGTATCACCGTGCGCAGCAGGTTTTCCGGCACGGCCTTGCCGTTGCCGGCCGCAATCAGCTTCGCGACATCGGTCTTTTTCGGCCAGTAACCGAGACCCGCGAGACTGATGACCTTGTCGAGCTCCCTCATGTAGATCAGCGTCGGCGCGACGCAGGCGAAGCTCACCATGTCCGGCTGCAGCACCGACAGCGCCATCGATGCCGTGACGCCGGCATCAACCGCATTGCCGCCGCGGTCAAGCACGCGCATCGCGGCCAGCGTCGCCAGATAGTGTCCGGCCGAAGCCGCGTGGTTACGGCCGACCATGTTCGGCCGCAGGCTCGGCGCCGGCACGGCCATTTTGACTGCGCGTTTTTTCTCCGCCATGACGGTCTCCTCCGGGGCGGCCGCTAGCCGCGTTCGGCCAGCGTCTTGCCGCCGATGCCCCACTGCGTTTTCGGCACGTCCTGCACGGTGATCCATACCGATTCGGGCTTGGTGCCCAGCGCGTCGACAAACGCCTGGGTCACTTTTTCAATGAGGATTTTTTTCTGTGCCGCGTCGCGGCCTTCGGCGATGTAGAGCTGTGCAATAGGCATGTGGATCCTTGATGGGCTGTGGTGAACGAAATGACTTATTGCTCGAGCTTGATGCCGGCGTCTTTGATGACCTTGGCCCATTTGGCGGTCTCGCTTTTCAGGAACGCCGCAAACACTGCGGGGCTGCTGCCGACGGCGATCGCGCCCGAAGCCTCGAAGGTCTTGCCGATCTCCGGTGACTGCACGATGGCGGCGACTTCCTTCGCAAGCTTCTCGACGATGGCCCGCGGCACGCCGGCCGGTGCGATCATGCCCTGGAAGGCTTCGGCCTGATAACCCTTCAGGGTTTCGCCGATGGTCGGCGTGCCGGGCATGCTGTCCAGGCGTTTGGCGCTGGTCAGCGCCAGCGCCTTGACCTTGCCGGTCTTGATGTGCGGCGCCGCCGAAATCGTGGTGGTGAAGAGCATCGTCACCCGGCCGCCGATGACGTCGGTGATCGCCGGCGGGATGCCCTTGTACGGCACATGGATCATGTCGATGCCGCCCATGCGCTTGAAGAGTTCCGCCGACAGGTGCGGCGCCGAACCCGCACCCGGGGTGGCGAAAGTCAGCTCGCCCGGTTTGGATTTGGCCAGCGCGATCAGGTCCTTCACCGTGGCCGCCGGCGCCGATGCACTGACGACGAGGATGTTGGGCTGGAAATTGAGCTGGGTGACAGGCGCAAAGTCCTTCATCGGATCGTAGGGCAGCTTCGAATACAGGCTGGGATTGATGGCGAAGGTGGTGGTGATCATCAGCATGGTGTAGCCGTCCGGCACCGCCTTCGAGGCGATTTCGCTGCCGACGATGGTGGCCGCGCCGGGACGGGTGTCGATGACCACGTTCTGTCCCCACTTCTCCGTCAGCTTCTGCCCGATCAGGCGCGTCGTGATGTCGAGACCGCCGCCGGGTGCGAACGGCACGATCATGCGGATGGGTTTGACCGGGTAAGCGGCAGCGGCCTTGTCCTGGGCGCCGACGCTGCTGCCGAAGGCAAAAACGGCGAGCGCAGAAGCGCTGAGCAAGGGAAATTTCATGCGTTTTTTCTTCATGCGTTCTTCCTGGAAAATTTGCGAATGATGTTATCACGCAGCTGCGGCACTGCCTTGAGGCGCAAGGCGGGGCGTGATGTGCAGGATGTGGAACGGCCAACCCTACGCAACAGCACCGGCGTGATGCCATGCAAAAGTCGGACCAGACATTGCGGCCCGCCATGCCGCGCGCCACTGCAAAACAAAAACGCCGCAGACCGGGCTGCGGCGTTGCTGGCTGGCGAGGGAAATTGATTACAAGTATTTGATTTTATTTATATTTTTATGATGGCATCAAGACTAGCGCGCGGTGCGCCCGCGGTTGCGCGCCTGATAGAGCATGTCGAGCGTGATCTTGCGCACCTCGAGTTTGCTGTGTTCGATATGCGCGCGCAGCAGGCGCTGCGCTTCATCGGCGCGGCGTTTCTGGATTGCGGCAAGGATCTTGGCGTGCTCTTCGTAGGTGGCGGTGACGCGGTCCGGCTTGATGAAATCAAGACGGCGAATGATGCGCATGCGTTCGGTGATCTCGCGATAGGTGCGCAGCATTTCGCGGTTGGCGGTGGATTCCACAATCTGCCAGTGGAAGGATTCATCGAGCACGCCGACCTTGACCGGATCCTGCAGGCGCTCGCGGACCGGCACCTGCCATATCCGCGCCAGCTTCTGCAGTTCGGCGCGCTCCTGTGCCGCCGAGCACAGGCCGCGCACGGCAAAACATTCGATCAGCACGCGGAAATCATAGAGCTCGTCGAATTTTTCGAAGCTGAGCGGCGGAATCAGCCAGCCCACCTTCGGTATCGCTTCGACAAAGCCCTGGTGCTGCAGCTGCTGCAGGGCCTGACGCAGGGGGGTGCGGCTGACATTGATCTGCTGTGCGAGGTCGGATTCCGACAGGCGGTCGCCGGGCATCAGGTCGAAATCAAAAATGCGTTTCTTGATCTTGTCGTACGCCTGCTCGGCGAGGCTGCCCGCATCCTTGCTGATGTTCACGATTTTGGCCATGGGTTTATGCGCTTTTTTTCCGTCTTCCCGCATCAATATAACCGCGCCAGCCGCCGTACGCGGTAATGTCATCGGCATCCTGCAATCCCCAGGGCTCGCAGATGAAGCCGTTGACCCAGCTGCCGTCCTGCAGTTCGATCCGTCCGAGGCCCAGCGGTGCGGCGATGCCG
>CAZSIR010000101.1:0-3569 GCA_964606765.1 uncultured Bordetella sp.
ACGGTTTCGTAGGTCGTGAAGCGCTTGCTGCAGGACACGCACTTGCGGCGCCGGCGTATGGTTTCCCCGTCATCACTCTCGCGCGAGTCAATGACCTGGGTTTCATCCGATTTGCAGAAAGGGCATTTCATGCGTGGCGGTCAGCCCCGGTAAACCGGAAATTTGTCGCACAGCGCCTGCACCGCGGCGCGCACGCGGTCGTTCACGGCCGCATCCTGCGGCGCATCAAGCACGTCGGCAATCAGGTTGCCGAGCTGCTCCGCTTCGTGCTCCTTGAAGCCGCGCGTGGTCATTGCCGGCGAACCGATACGTACGCCGCTGGTCACCGTCGGCGTGCGGGTGTCGTTCGGCACCGAATTCTTGTTCACGGTGATGTGGGCGCGGCCCAGCGCCTGCTCCGCCTCCAGCCCGGTCACCGGCTTCTCGCGCAGGTCGAGCAGGAACAGGTGGCAATCCGTGCGTCCGGACACGATGCTGTAGCCGCGCTTCTGCAGGACTTTCGCCATCACCCGCGCATTGTCCAGCACGCGCTGCTGGTAGTCGCGGAAGTCCTTCGACATCGCCTCCTTCAGCGCCACCGCCTTGGCTGCGATGACATGCATCAGCGGCCCGCCCTGCGAACCGGGAAACACGGCGGAATTCAGCACCTTCTCGTGCTTGACGTCGGAGAGGATCAGCCCGCCGCGCGGGCCGCGCAGCGTCTTGTGCGTGGTGGTGGTGACAAAGTCGGCGATGCCCACCGGGCTCGGATACAGCCCCGCGGCCACCAGTCCGGCGTAATGCGCCATGTCCGCCATCAGCAGCGCACCCACGCTGTCGGCAATCTGGCGGAAACGCTTCCAGTCGATGACCAGCGAATACGCGGAAGCCCCGGCCACGATCAGCTTCGGTTTGCGCACATTGGCGAGTTCCGCCACTTCGTCGTAATCGATGGCCTGGGTTTCGGGATTCAGGCCGTAGGACGCGGCGCTGTAGTACTTGCCGCTGATGTTGACCTTGGCGCCATGCGTCAGATGTCCGCCGTCCGACAGGCGCATGCCGAGGATGGTGTCCCCCGGCTGCAGCGTGGCGAGGAACACTGCCGCATTAGCCTGGGCGCCGGAATGCGGCTGCACGTTGGCATAACCGGCTTTGAACAGTTCCTTCGCGCGGTCGATCGCCAGCTGCTCGGCGACATCGACATGTTCACAGCCGCCGTAATAACGCTTGCCGGGATAACCCTCGGCATATTTGTTGGTCAGCACCGAACCCTGCGCGGCCAGCACGGCCGGACTCGCATAGTTTTCCGATGCGATCAATTCGATATGGTCTTCCTGGCGCTGCGCTTCCCGCTGCACGACGGCGAAAATTTCGGGGTCGGTGGTCTCGAGATTGCTGGTGAAAATGCTCATGGGTCAAGGCTGTCCGGAGTGGGCCGTTTGGGGGGGTGATTTTATCATGCGAAACGCCGGGGTCCGCCGTTTTGCCCCTCCGCAGCCCTTATGATGTCGCCCTGGGGAGAAAACAATCCGCATCATGAAACCACTGCTGGCGCTGTCCCGTGCCATTGATGGCCTGAACGAATATGCCGGGCGCGGCGCCTGCTGGCTGGTGCTCTTGTGCATCCTCATCAGCGCCGGCAATGCCGTTGCGCGCTACGGCTTCAATCTCAGCTCCAACGGTTTTCTCGAAATCCAGTGGTATCTCTATTCGCTGGTTTTCCTCGGCGCCGCCGGTTACACGCTGAAACACAACGCCCATGTGCGCATCGACCTCATCGCGGGGCGGCTCACGCCGCGCGCGCAGGCCTGGATCGACATCTTCGGCCACCTCTTCATGCTGCTGCCGGTGTGCGCGATCATGCTCTGGTTCGGCTGGGCGGCTTTTCTCGAATCCTGGCGCATCGATGAAATCTCCACCGATGCCGGCGGCCTGCTGCGCTGGCCGATCAAGCTCGCGGTGCCCGTCGCTTTCGCGCTGCTGATCCTGCAGGGCGTTTCCGAAACCATCAAGAAGTTTGCACAGCTGGGCGGTGCGACGAAACCGCCGGCGCAACCCTGATCATGGCCTTCGAACTGATGGCGCCGCTGATGTTCGCCGGACTGGCCGTATTCCTGCTGCTGGGTTATCCGGTGGCCTTCGCGCTCGCCGCCAACGGCCTGCTGTTCGCCTTCATCGGTTTTGAACTCGGCCTGCTGCAGCCGGAACTGCTGCAGGCGCTGCCGCAGCGGCTCTACGGCATCATGGCCAATCCGCTGCTGCTGGCGATTCCCTTTTTCACCTTCATGGGACTGGTCCTGGAGCGCAGCGGCATGGCCGAAGACCTGCTCGACACCGTCGGCCAGATTTTCGGTCCGGTGCGCGGCGGCGTCGCCTATGCCGTCATCCTCGTCGGCGCGTTGCTCGCCGCCACCACCGGCGTCATCGCCGCATCGGTGATCGCGATGGGCCTGATCTCGCTGCCGGTGATGCTGCGCTATCACTACTCGCCGCGCCTCGCCAGCGGCGTGATCTGCGCCTCCGGCACGCTGGCGCAGATCATCCCGCCGTCGATCGTGCTGATCGTGCTCTCCGACGTACTGGGCGGCACGGTCGGTGACCTCTATGCTGGTGCGGTGCTGCCGGGCCTGCTGCTGGTGCTGCTGATGGCCGGCTACGTCTTCATCACCTCGATGCTCAATCCCGCCGCGGCCCCGGCACTGCCGCCCGAGGCGCGCACGCTGCGCGGTGCGAAACTGCTGCGCCATGCGCTGCTAGTCATGGTGCCGCCGCTGACGTTGATGTTCCTGGTACTCGGCTCGATATTCGCCGGCATTGCAACCCCCACCGAAGGCGGCGCGCTGGGTGCCGTCGGCGCGCTGGCGCTGGCTGCGGCCAAGCGGCGGCTCAATCTGAACATGCTGCGCGAGGCGCTGGATGCCACAACCCGGCTGTCGAGCTTCGTGATGTTCATCGTCATCGGCTCCTCGGTGTTCGCGCTGGTGTTCCGCGCCGTCAACGGCGACCTGTGGGTGGAACGCCTGTTCACCTTGATACCCGGCGGCGCGGTCGGATTCCTTCTGGTCGTGCACCTGATGATTTTCGTACTCGGCTTTTTCATCGACTTTTTTGAAATCGCCTACATCCTGCTGCCGCTGCTGGCGCCCGTGGCGGCCAAACTCGGCATCGACCCGGTGTGGTTTGCGGTGATGATCGCCATCAACCTGCAGACCTCCTTCCTGACGCCGCCTTTCGGATTCTCGCTGTTCTATTTGCGCAGCGTCGCGCCGCCGCAGATCCGGACCGCGGACATATACAAAGGTGTGCTGCCCTTTGTCGGCGTGCAGCTGCTGGCCCTGTCGCTGGTGGTGTTTTATCCGCAGCTGGTCAGCGCACTGAACGATGCGCCCGCGGCGAAAAAACCCGCAACCTCCGAAATTGAACTGCCCGCGGACGCCGCCACCAGCAAACCGGAAGCCGGCGGCCTGACGCCGGAAGAAAAATCAGCGGCCGAGATCGAACGCATGCTGCGCGAGGCGAAATAAAATAATCAATTAAATCAAATAGTTATATTCACGCCGGGAGACACCCGCTAAAATTGCCGGCCATCC
>CAZSIR010000101.1:3669-11208 GCA_964606765.1 uncultured Bordetella sp.
CCGTTCTCCGCACCCATGATTCCCCTTCCCGACCTGCTGCTCTTCGCCGGCGCCGCGCTGCTGATGGTGCTGACGCCCGGCCCCAACATGATTTACCTGATCTCGCGCTCGATCTGCCAGGGCCGCGCCGCCGGCGTGATTTCGCTGTTCGGCGTCATCGGCGGATTCTTCGTACACATGCTCGCGGCGGCGGCCGGCCTGTCGGCGATATTCCTCGCCGTGCCGCTGGCCTATGAAATCCTCAAATGGCTGGGTGCGCTGTACCTGCTGTGGCTGGCCTGGGAGGCCGTCAAACCCGGCGCGCGTTCGCCTTTCGAGCCGCGCGCGCTGCCAGCGGATTCGCCGCGCAAACTGCTGCTGATGGGCTTTCTCACCAACCTGCTCAATCCCAAGGTCGCCGTGTTCTATCTGTCGATCCTGCCGCAGTTCATCAACACCGACCGCGGCTCCGTGTTCGCGCAAAGCGTGACGCTGGGCATCACGCAGATTTCGGTGAGCTTCGCGGTCAACCTGCTGATCGCATTGTCGGCAGCGGGCATTGCCGCTTGGTTCGCACGCAATCCCCTCTGGCTGTCGACGCAGCGCTACCTGATGGGCGGCGTACTGGCCGGACTCGCGCTCAAGCTCGCCTTCGAGCCGCGGCGCGGCTGAGCGGACGGTCAGCCATGCGGCCCTCCCCGCTGCGCATCACTTCCTGCATGGCCGACAACGCCGAGGCCACTTGCCGCGCGATCACCGCCTGGCTTGGCCGGCGGCTCGCCATCGCCACCGAATTCGTCGACTGCATCCCGTGGCAGGAACGGGAACGCCAGCTGGATGCGGGCCTGATTCATGTCTGCTGGATCTGCGGCCTGCCCTATGTCTGGAAAGCCGACACGGATGACAGCGTGATCGAACCCTGTGTCGCGCCGGTGATGGCGGCCGGCCGTTATGCCGGCGCACCGGTGTACTACTCCGACCTCGTGGTCCGCAGTGACAGTCCCTACCGCACGTTTACCGACCTGCGCGGCGCGTCACTCGCCTACAACGAACCGCATTCGCATTCCGGCTTCAACGTGCTGCGCCACCATCTGGCCACGCTGGGTGAAGTCGGCGGCTATTTCAGCCGCGCCGTCGAGTCCGGCGCGCACCAGAAATCGCTGCAGATGATCGTCAATGCGCAGATCGACGTTTCCGCCGTCGACAGCACGGTGCTCGAAGCCGAAATCGCGCGGGCGCCGCAGATCCGCGACGCGGTCCGCATCATCGGCACGCTGGGCCCGAGCCCGATGCCGCCCTGGGTCATGCAGAAATCACTCGCAGCGGAACTGCGCGCGGACATCCGTGACACGCTGCTGGCGATGCACGACGATGCCGAAGGCGCTCGCATCCTCGCGCAATGGGGCATCCGCCGCTTCGCCGCCGTCGATGACGCCGCCTACGACCCGATCCGCACCATGGCGGGACAGGCGGCGCACATTCCGCTGACCCCGGGCAAGCATCCACAGCAGGCCGCAGCAACCATTCACCACAAACCGGACCTCCCATGAAAATCACCGCCGTCACCACCTTTGTCACTTCCATGCCGATGCTGCTGGCCGGCGATGCGCCGATGGTCGGCGGCCGCGCACGCACCACGATGGAAACCCTGCTGGTGCGCATCGACACCGATGAAGGCATCTGCGGCTGGGGCGAGGCCTTCGGCCACCGCGTATGGCCGGTGACCCGCACCGCGATCGACCGCATGATTGCGCCGCTGTGCATCGGCCGCGACCCGACCGCCATTACCGCGCTGATGCATGATCTGGCGCACGCCGTGCATGGCGCCGGCCGTAACGGCCCGGCGA
Organism: uncultured Bordetella sp.; assembly: GCA_964606765.1. Lineage (GTDB taxonomy): Bacteria > Pseudomonadota > Gammaproteobacteria > Burkholderiales > SG8-41. The sequence goes on from CAZSIR010000101.1 coordinate 5,496, forward strand.
TGTACGCGATGTCCGCCATCGACATCGCGCTGTGGGACATTGCCGGCAAGATCGCCAATCTGCCGCTCTACCGCCTGCTCGGCGGCAGCCCGCGCAGCACCCTGCCCGCCTATGCCAGCCTGCTGCGCTACGGCAAGGCATCGGCGCTGACGCCGCGCATCGCCGAAGCGCTGGAGCGCGGCTACACGCTGATCAAGATTCATGAAGTGGATCCCGCCATCATCCGCGCCTCACGCGAAGCCGCCGGCGACGGCATCCCGCTGATGGTGGACTGCAGCACGCCGTGGACCGTCGCGCAGGCGGTGCGGATGTGCGAGGAACTGTATGAACTCGATCTTGAATGGCTGGAAGAACCGGTGTGGCCGCCGGAAGACCATGCCGGACTGGCGCGCGTGCGCCTGGAAGGCGGCATCCCCGTCGCTGCCGGTGAAAACGTCGGCAGCCTCAATGAATTCCAGCGCCTGTTCGAACGCGGCGCACTCGACATCGCGCAGCCCAGCATCACCAAGGTCGGCGGCGTCACCGAAATGCAGAAGGTGTTTGCACTGGGCGAAGCCCACGGCGTGCGCGTGGTGCCGCATTCGGCGTACTTCGGCCCCGGCCTGATCGCCTCGATCCACGCCTGTGCCGCACAGGCGCAGGAAGTCTGGGTCGAGCGTTTCTACTGCGACTTTGCCGAGAATCCTTTCGGCGACGCGATCAATCCGCGCGACGGCCGCATCGCCATTCCGCAGGGCCCGGGGCTGGGCATCGAGCCCGACCCGGCGCTGTTGAAAAAATTCGCGATCGAGACCTGAGCATTCCGCGGCATCCGTTTTTGTCACACCCACGCAACCCGGATTTGGTTAGGCTTGCGGAACACCACGGATGGCAACCCGCCTGCAACCCGGATTGCAGGCGGTCTATAACAACAAGGTTTCACCCAAGGAGAGGACCATGACACCGTATTTCCGCTTTGCCACGCTGCTGCTGTGTTTTGCCGTGACCCCGGCGCTGGCGTACGAAGACAAATATCTGGACGCCGGCGGCGTCAAGATCCGTTACATCGACACCGGCAAGGGCGAGGCCATCGTGCTGCTGCACGGCGGCACCTCCAACCTCGAAAGCTGGACCACGCGCGGCGTCGTCGACAATCTGGCGAAGGATTTCCGCGTCATCGCCTTTGACGCGCGCGGCCACGGCAAAAGCGATTCGCCGCGCGACCCCGCCGCCTATGGCCGGCAGCAGGCGCTGGATGTGGTGCGCATCCTCGATACATTAAAAATCGACAAGGCACACATCATCGGTTTCTCGCTCGGCAGCAGCACCGTCGCGCAGCTGCTCACGCTGCATCCCGAACGCTTCCTGACCGGCGTGCAGGTCGCCGGCCCCGGCCGCTCGCCGAAGGAAGCCAACGATCCGCGCATCGAAACCGAGGCCGCCGAGATCGCCCGCGACTGCATCAGCCGCAGCCGCCTGATGCGCCAGGCGCCGGCCGGCATGAAGCCGACCGAAGAGGACATCCAGCAGCGCATGGCCGCCTGCCGCGCCGACAAGAACTTCGATCAGCTCGCCACCGCCGCATCGCTGCGCGGCTACAAGGATCAGGCCGTGACCGCGGAGCAGATGGCCGCCGTCAAAGTGCCGACCATGGGCATCGTCGGCACGCTCGACCACACCTTCAAGGGCATGCAGGAACTGAAAAAAATCCGCCCCGGCATGAAACTGGTCGTGCTCGAAGGCGTATCACACACCGGCAAGACCGGCATCCAGGGCGACCCGCGGCTGGTCACGGAAATCCGCGCCTTCATCGCGGAACAGAACAAGCCCGCCGGCAGCTACTGACTTTCCTCTCCTTCGTTTCCCCGCCTTCGGGATACACTCGGCGCCGTGCCGCGTGTATCCCGGCTGGAAGCGCCGCCCGCGCCTCCGCCGCCTGCCGTGCCTGATGGCCGGCTGCACGCCCGATCCCGACATCACGAGGTTCGCCCATGTCCCTGCTCGAGCAAACGGCCCTGTTCATGCTGACCGCGGTGCTGCTGGTGCCGCTGTTCCAGCGATTCAAACTGGGGGCCGTCCTCGGCTACCTCGCGGCGGGCATCATCGCCGGCCCCTGGGGATTCGGCGTCGTCAGTGAGGTCGAATCGACGCTGCATTTCGCCGAATTCGGCGTGGTGCTGCTGCTGTTCCTGATCGGACTCGAACTCGAACCGGCGCGGCTGTGGGCGCTGCGCCGCCCGGTATTCGGCACCGGCGGCGCGCAGGTCGGCCTCACCGGACTGCTGCTGGCGGGCATCGGCATGGCCTTCGGCCTGTCATGGCAGGCCGCCGTGATTGCCGGTTTCGCCGGCGCCATGTCCTCCACCGCGCTGGTGCTGGCGGCGCTGGCGGAAAAAGGCCAGCTCGGCCAGCCGCACGGCCGCGAATCCTTTGCGGTGCTGCTGTTCCAGGATCTTGCCGTGATTCCGCTGCTGGCGCTGCTGCCGCTGCTCGGCGGCGATGCCCATTCCGGCACCAACTGGGTATCCGCCGCCAAGGGCGTGGCGGCAATCGCCATCGTCATTTTCGGCGGCCGGCTCGTGGTGCACCCGCTGCTGAAGTACATCGCCAGCCACGGCAGCCGCGAAGTCTTTACCGCCGCCTCGCTGCTGGTGGTGATCGGCGCCGCGGCAATCATGGACCGCATCGGCCTGTCGATGGCGCTGGGCGCCTTCCTTGCCGGCGTGGTGCTCGCCGAATCCGAATTCACGCATGAACTGAAGGCCGACATCGAACCCTTCAAGGGCCTGCTGCTGGGCCTCTTTTTCATGGCGGTGGGCATGAGCGCCGACATCGGCCTGCTGCGCGCGCAGCCGCTGCAGGTGATTGGCCTCGCGCTCGGGCTGATCATCGTCAAGGCCGCGGTCATGTACGGCATCGCGCGCCTGCGCGGCGCCGACAATGAAAACGCGCAGCGCAGCGCGGTGATGCTGTCCGAAGGCGGTGAATTCGCCTTCGTGCTGCTGGCCTCCGCCATCGCGCTCGGCGTGCTCGACCGGCCGACCGCGCAACTGCTGATCCTGGTGGTGACGGTATCGATGCTGCTCGCGCCGGGCGTGTTTGCGCTGCACGACAGGCTGCTGCAGCGCTGGCTCGACCGTACTGCGACACCGGTCTACGACAGCATCGACGAACCGGCGAATCCGGTGATCGTCGCCGGCTTTGGCCGCTACGGCCAGATCGTGTCACGGGTGCTGCGCATGTGCGGCATCCATTTCACCGCGCTGGAAGCCAATTATCAGCAGGTCGATTTCGTGCGCCGCTTCGGCAACAAGGTGTATTTCGGCGACGCCTCGCGCCTCGAGCTGCTGGAAGCCGCCAAGGCCGGCGAAGCAAAGCTGTTCGTGCTGGCGATCGACGACATCGAGGCTTCGGTGCGCACCGCGCAGGTCGTGCGGCGGCATTTCCCCAAGCTGGCCATCATCGCCCGCGCCCGCAACCGCACGCATTATTTCCAGCTGCGCAAGCTCGGCATCAACGCCATTTTCCGCGAGACCTTTCCCTCCAGCCTTGAAGCCGCCCACCGCGCGCTGCTGCAGCTCGGGCTGGGCGTTGCCGCCGCCGAGCGCGCCATCACGCTGTTCAAGCACCATGACGAGGAACAGTTGGGGCTGCAGTACGCACTGAATCACGACGAGGCGCAGATGATCCAGAGCACGCGCGAAGCCGCGGAACAGCTGAAGCAGCTGTTCGAGGCCGACGCCATCGGCCCGCAGGCCGGATTCCCGCAGGCCAAAAACCAGACCGCGGCTCAGTGACCGTAAAAGCGGTTCACCTGCTCCGCGGCGTAGGCCACCTGCGCCTCGCTCAGATGCTGCGCATGCGGCAGCGCCAGCACGCGCTCGCACTGGCGCTCCGCCACCGGAAAATCGCCGCGCCGGTTGCCGAGTTTCTGTGAGGCCTCATGCAGGTGCAGTGGCGTGCCGTAATACACCCGCGTCTGCACGCCCTGCTTTTCCAGGTGTTTGTGCAGGCGGTCGCGGTCATCGGCCTGCACCACGAACATCATGTAGGGATGAAACACGCCCTCGGTTTCCGGCGGGATGAACACCGGACCCGGTTTGATGATTTCGCGGTACAGCGCGACATGCCTGCGGCGGCGTTCGATGATGGCATCGAGCCGTGTCAGACGGTATTTGAGGATTTCCGCCTGCAGTGAATCCATCCGCGAGTTGACGCCAAACATGGCGGCGTTGTCGCGCGCCTCACGGCCGTGGTTGCGATAGAGGCGCGCCTTGCGCGCGAATTCCGCGTCCCCGGTCAGCAGGAATCCGCCGTCACCGAAGGCGGCGAGTATCTTGTGCGGATGCGAAGACACCGCGCCGCAGGCCGCGAGTGTGCCGCCGTGGCGCCCCTTGTAACGCGCGCCCATCGCCTGCGCCGCATCTTCGATCACCGCGATGTTGTGGCGTTTCGCGATGGCGTTGATGGCCTCCATGTCGGCGATGCGTCCGGTCCAGTGCACCGGCATGATCGCCTTGGTGCGCGGCGTGATTTTGCTTTCCACGGCGGCGGGATCGATGTTCTGGTCAGCGCCGACATCGGCGAATACCGGCACCGCGCCGACATGCGCGATGGCTCCGGCCGACGCAATGAATGAAACCGGCGAAGTGATCACCTCGTCGCCGCGGCCGACGCCCAGCGCCCACAGCCCCACCATCAGCGCATCGGTGCCCGAGTTCAGCGTCACGCAATGTTCTGCCCCGGTGTATTTGCAGATCGCGGCTTCGAACTCGTCGACCTCCTCGCTCAGAAACACATGGCCTTTGGACAGCACACGGTCGATGCAGGCGAGGATTTCCTCGCGCTCCTCGGCATAACGCTGCGCGATATCGTGGAACGGCACCTTCATTTCAGACACGTCTGCATCCTTCCGCTGGAATCCCGGGGTCGAGCATAGTGAAACATCGCAGCGCGCGATACGGGCGTCCGGAGAAAATCAAGAAATATCAATTAAATCATATATTTACAGGATATTTCCGGGCAACGAACAAATGGCGGACAAAAAAATGCCGGGCACCAGGCCCGGCTGCTTGGCGCTGCCAGCGCCTAACGCGTGTTCACGGCAAAGCAGTAAAACATCCCCGCACCACCGGAGGCTTTCAGGTTGTCCTGGCTGCAGCCGCGCGAAGGATGCGAAGAATTCCACGACCGCGCCGGTTCATCGTCACGCAGGCCCCAGCGGTCATGGTGGCCGACGATCGCCGAACCCTCGCCGCTTTTGGTCCAGTTGCCGCAGGTGGTGTCCTTGTCGCTGACGGACACGCTGCCGTCCGGGTTCGATCCGGTGAGGATGTCATGCGTGTTGGGCGTTTCGACCCGGCCGTTAACCTTTGCGCCCTTATCGGTCAGCGCGGTCAGGCGGCTGATGCCGTTCACGCCATGCAGCTCGGCAATATCGCGCGCAATCAGCCGGCCTTCGAAGTTGTGCCACGGGCCCTTGCCGATGCGGTCGCGGGCACTGACGGACGGCGTATTGCCGGAGGCCGTGGTGCTGAGATAGGCGCGCCACTGCTTTTTGCCGGCGCCGGCGGCCTCGGCCAGTTGCTGGCAATGGCGATCGGCGCCGGCCAACCCGCCGAGGTCCGCGCCCTTGCCCAGACCGGCGCTGGTCACAAAAAAAGACATGTCAGGACTGGGCTGTGCCGCTTCCGCGCCCAGCGCCAGCACTGCAAAACAGACGGCCACGCCTGAC
>CAZSIR010000102.1:0-11203 GCA_964606765.1 uncultured Bordetella sp.
GAAATCGTCGAAGGCGTCGTGGTCGAAGCCGGTTCGGTGATTTCGATGGGCGTGTTCATCGGCCAGAGCACGAAGATCTACCACCGGGGAACCGGCGAGGTGCTGTACGGCCGCGTGCCGGCCGGTTCGGTCGTCGTTTCGGGATCGCTGCCCGCCGGCGACGGCAAATGCAACCTCTACTGCGCGGTGATCGTCAAGCAGGTCGATGCAAAAACACGAGAAAAAACAAGCATTAACGATCTGCTTCGCAGCGACTGACGCTAGGCAACCGGCGCCGTACTTGGCACAATAGCCGGTAACGTGACACGCCGCGGCGCCTCCCGCCGCGGCCTACAGGAGCCGCCATGTTCGTCGATCCGCTGTTCAAGCTCATGTCCGACAAACAGGCGTCGGACATGTTTTTCACCGCCGGCGCGCCGATCCAGATCAAGATCAACGGCACCGTGATGCCGATCAATGCCCAGGCGCTGGATCCCGAACAGGTCAAGAAGATCTGCTACGAGCTGATGACCGAGCCGCAGATCAGGGAATTCGAAACCAAGCATGAAATGAACTTTGCCCAGAGCGGCGGCGAGCTCGGCAATTTCCGCATCAACATCTTCCGCCAGAAAAACACCGTGGCGATGGTGATCCGCTTCGTCAAACCCGACGTGCCGGCCTTCGAATCGCTCGGGCTGCCCGACGTGCTGAAGGAAGTGATCATGGAAAAGCTCGGGCTGATCCTGATCGTCGGCTCCACCGGCTCGGGCAAATCGACCACCATGGCGTCGATGATCGATTTTCGCAACGCCACCAAGACCGGCCACATCCTGACCATCGAGGATCCGGTCGAATTCATCTTCAAGCACAAGAAATCCATCGTCAACCAGCGCGAAGTGCGCGTCGACACCCATACCTACGAAAACGCGCTGATCAGCGCGATGCGCGAGGCGCCTGACCTGCTGATGGTCGGCGAAATCCGCGACCGCGAAACCCTTCAGAGTTCCCTGCTGTTTGCGCAGACCGGCCACCTCTGCATGTCCACGCTGCATGCCAACAACAGCTACAACGCACTGAACCGCATCATCGGCTTTTTCCCGCGCGAAGCGCGCGAGAGCCTGCAGGCCGACCTGTCGATCGCCTTGCGCTGCGTGATCTCGCAGCGCCTGGTGAAGTCGGTCGACGGCAAGCGCGTGGCCGCGGTCGAGGTCATGCTCAACACCAAGCACATCCAGGAACTGATCAAGGCCGGCGAGATCAACCAGATCAAGGACGCGATGGAACAAAGCCTGTCGCCGGGATCAAAAACCTTCGAACAGGCGCTGTTTGAACACTATCGGGCCGGGCGCATCACGATGGACGAGGCGCTGGCCAACGCCGATTCGCCGAGCAATCTGCACAACCTGATCAGCAATGCGCCCAAATCCGGCGGCGCAAAACAGGATTCCACTTCAGGCAGCACCGGCACGGCGGCCGGCATTGCCACCACCGATCTGTCGAGCATCAAGCTCAATCTCGACTGACCGCCATGGCTTTTCGTTATAAGTATTTGATTTAATTGATATTTTATTGATTCCGTGGCTGAACATCCCGCCACACCGCGGCAGCTGATTGCCGCTGCCGCCAGCCGCTTCCGCAAAGCCCGCCTCGCCTACGGTCACGGCACCCTCAACGCCGACGACGAAGCCGCCTGGCTGGTGGTGCATGCCATGGGCTGCGCATTCGAAGAACTCGCAGCGCGCCTCGACCAGCCGCTCAGTGCAAAAATCCGGCAGCGCGCGGAAGCATTATTCGGACGCCGCATCGGTGAACGCATCCCCGCCGCCTACCTGACCCATGAGGCCTGGCTCGGCGAGCACCGTTTCCATGTCGACCAGCGCGTCATCGTACCGCGTTCGTACATCGCCGAACTGCTGCAGTCCCGCCTGCAACCGTGGCTGAAACCACGCCAGTCACCAAAGACGATCCTCGATCTCTGCACCGGTTCCGGCTGTCTCGCCATCGTCGCCGCGCACACCTTCCCGCTTGCGCGGGTCGATGGTGTCGACATTTCCAGCCCGGCGCTCGCGGTTGCGCGCCGTAATGTGCGCGACCATCAGCTGATCCAACGCCTGCAACTGATCCGCTCCGATCTGTTCAAGGGCCTCGCCGGCAAACGTTACGACCTGATCCTCAGCAATCCGCCCTATGTGCGCGAGCTTGTGATGCGCACCCTGCCGGCGGAATACCGCAAGGAACCCGAACTTGCCCTGCACGGCGGCACCGACGGCCTGGATCTGGTGCGACGCATCCTTGCCGAAGCCGCAGCGCATCTGGAACCGCGGGGATGGCTGGTGCTGGAAGTCGGACACAACCGGGCACGGGTGGAACGCGCCTTTCCGGCGCTGCCCTTTATCTGGGCGGAGACGAGCGGCGGGGACGACTGTGTTCTGTTGCTGCCGAGGGCAGCATTGCCGGCGGCAAAGCCTGCTCCGGCGAAGACGCCCAGGCGACCAGGCTCGCCACGTCGGCGTCATCCAGCGCCATGAACTGACCGCGCTTCAGCCGCGGCGGCAGCGCGACGATGCCGAACCGCACGCGCATCAGCCGGCTCACAGTGAGGCTCTGTGATTCGAACAGGCGGCGCACCACGCGGTTGCGCCCTTCGCGCAGCAACACGCGGAACCAGCGGTTGGCGCCCTCGCCGCCTTCCTCCTCCAGATACTCGAAACGCGCGACACCGTCCTCCAGCTGCACGCCGGAACGCAACGCATCGAGGCTGGCGGGCTGCACATTGCCCAGCACACGTACGGCATATTCACGCTCGACGGCAAAGCGCGGATGCATCATCCGGTTCGCAAGATCGCCCGAGGTGGTGAAAATCAGCAGGCCGCTGGTGTTGAAATCAAGGCGGCCGATGGCCAGCCATTTGGCGCCGCGCGCCGGCGGCAGGCGGCTGAACACCGTGGGCCGCCCCTGCGGGTCATCGTTGCTGACAATTTCACCTTCGGGCTTGTGATAGAGCAGCACTTTCGGCAGCTGGCCCTGCTGCGGCCAGCGCACGATGCGCGCGCCAATCTTGACGTGGTCTTCCGCCGTGACCCGGTCGCCGATGCCGGCCACCTTGCCGTTGACCATGACTTCGCCGGCACGGATGCGTTCTTCCATCGCACGGCGTGAACCGAGCCCGGCCTGCGCCAGCATCTTGTGCAGCTTTTCACCGCGTATTTCACCCGGCTCCGCCGGCCGTATCGCCACTTTCGCCGCCTTGCCCGCCGCCGCGCCGCCAGGTTCCGGCAGATCACCGTCTTCGCGCGGCAAAGGCGGCGCCTTGACCGCCTTGGACTGCGGGCGGCGGAAGGGACTGCGCTTTTTATTGACGCCGGCTTTCATAAGCCATCCAGCTGAAGGCCGATCGACCCCCGAGGCAGTTTTTGCGGCAACTCAGGGGCTGGGCTTGTTGATTTCATGTTTCGGTGTATGCTGATCGCAGAATTTCGCAGTATACAGAGCATACAAATTTGCCGCCCCCTGCCTTGAAACCCTGAGGCAGGCCAGGGAGCATAAAAAATGAAATTCTGGGGTAAAGCTGCAATCGGCTTGGGGCTGCTGGCTTTGCTGGCATCAACCAGCATGTCATTTGCCGCGCCCGCCGACGAAGTCAAAGCCCTGCTCGACAAAGGCAATGCCGCTGCCGCTTACGCGCTCGGCAAGAACCATCCTGATCAGTTCGGCAATCCACAGTTCGACTTCTACTTTGGCGTAGCCGCCATCGACAGCGGTCACGCCGGTGAAGGCGTGCTGGCGCTGGAACGCTATGTCATAAATTTCCCGGATAACGTCAACGCCAGACTGGAGCTCGCGCGCGGCTACTTCGTGATGGGGGATGACCTCCGTGCCCGCGAGGAATTCGAGGCCGTCCTCAACGCCAAGCCGCCGCCGGCGGTGGTTGCCAATATCGAGCGCTTCCTCGATGCGCTGCGCTCCCGCGAAAGCACTTACCGCACGACCACTGGCCTGTTTGTGGAGGCCGGATTCGGTTACGACAGCAACGTCAATGGCGGCGTCGGCAGCTCGAGCATCAGCCTTCCGGTTTTCGGACGGGTCGAGGTCGGCCAGGCTGGCGTCAGGACAGACTCAAAATTCAGCTGGCTGGCCATCGGCGGCCAGATATCGCACCCGATTTCCCCGGGGCTCGCCGTGTTTGCCGGCGGACAGCTGGACGGCAAATTCAACCGATCGAACGAAGCACAGCCCTTCGATCAGGGCAACATCGCCGTCAACGGCGGCATCTCCTATTTCAAAGACCGGAATTTTTACCGACTGACCGCCTCACACTCCGAAGTTTCGGTCGATTACAACCGTTTCCGCAAGGTCGACAGCCTGTCCGGAGAGTGGCTACACCAACTCGACGAATTGCAGACCATCAGCCCGTTTGTGCAGACCGCACGATTCGCCTACACCGGCGACAACCGGGTTCGCGATGCCGATTTCCTGGCCGCCGGGATCGGCTACCGCAAGGCGTTCATTAACGCCTGGCAGCCCTTGCTGACGCTCAATGCCAACACCGGGAAAGAACACAATACCGAGGGCCGGCCTGACCTCGGCCGCGACCTTTACGGCGGACGAATCGCCATCGCCATCACACCGGTTCCCAAATGGGCGGTCACTCTCGGCGCCACCTACCAGAAAAGCCGCTACGCGGCGGAAGACGCGCTGCTCGGAACCACGCGCAGGGACAATTATTACGCTGCCGATGCCGTCGCAAGCTATGCCTACACGCGGGATCTGAGCCTGCGCGCCGAGCTGCTGTTCTCCAAGAACGAATCGAACCTGGAGCTCTACACGTACCGGCGGGACATGTTGACGTTCAAGCTACGCTACAATTTCAGATGAGGGGATCATCATGAAGCACTTTTTGCCCCACTTTGCCATTTTTGCCACCATGGGACTCGCCGGCGCGGTTCAGGCCGCAGACGTCGGCCGGGTATTGCTTGCAGCGGGTGACGCCGTGGCGATTCGCGGGAATCAAAGCGTCAGACTCACCTTCGGCGCCATGATTCAGGACAAGGATCTGCTGCGCACGGGTGCTGCGAGCAACCTGCAAGTCCGTTTCACCGATGAGAGCATTGTTTCCATGAAGGAAAGCAGCGAACTGCGAATTGATGATTTCCGCTTTTCCGGCAAGGAAGACGGCAGCGAGCGCAGTTTTTTAAGCCTGCTCAAAGGCGGGCTGCGCACGGTAACCGGACTGGTCGGCCGCGCCAACCATGCCAACTACCGGCTCAGCACGACGACGGCAACCATCGGCGTCCGCGGCACCGACTATGCGGCAACTTTGTGCCAAAGTGATTGCCGCAACAGCGATGGCTCACCAGCCAAGGATGGCCTCTATGGGCGCACCATCGGCATCTCCAACGGCACCAACCGCATCAACGTGTCCAACGAACGCGACCAGAAGTCCTTCGGCGTCAACGAGAATTTCTACGTCGCCGACGCCAAAAGCATCGTTGAACCCCTGCTGGTTGCGCCGGATTTTGTGTCCAACAAGCTGGAGAGCCGCAAACAGGGCGGCAGCAAAAACGCCGCAGGGGGCTCGGGAACGGAACAGGCCACGACGGGCGGCGCAGCGTCGGAAAGCCGGCCAAGCACCACGCCCGATCCTCTGCCGCAGTTGCAGTTCGTGGCGACCCAGGACTTGGGACCCCAAGGCACGCCTTTGGTGCTGTCTGCGGCGCCCACCATAGCGATTGTCGGATCGTTTTTTGACCCGCTTGATCTGTTTGGCAACAGTGATGGCGGAGCATTCGTGGTTCCGGCCAATCTGATCACGGATCCAGCCGGCGCCAGCGCATCGCTCGCCACTGCGCAAAAACTGATCGGACTGTCGATTCCGTCAGGTTCCGATGCAGAACTGAGCAATGGCTCCAGCAGCACAACTGCCAGCACGGTGTCGGCAAGTGTGATTGATGAAACGACGCCCAATTCGCTCAACGCCCATTGGGGACGCTGGACTGGCGGCACTTTCGTTGATGAATCCACCACAACCATCAGCAGCAATAACCAGTTTCATTACCTCTATGGTCCGCTGACGCCTGCTGAGGTCGTCGCTGGCAAGACAGGAACTTTCGCCATGTCCATGGTGGCGGGGACGACACCGACGAACCAGTTGGGACAGAGCGGAACCTTCAGCACATCCCTGACCGTCAATTTCACGGCGCAGACAGCCACGTTTGGGGCCAGCAGCTTCGTCTTCCCGTCCGACACCTGGTCGTTCGCGGGCGGCACCACCGCCATTCAGATATCCCTCGGGAAAGGCGCGTTCATCGATCAGGTCACCACCGGAACCTGCAGTGGCAGCACCTGCCTGACCAGCACACCGGCATCGCTGGGCAAAACCGGAATATTCATGGGTCCCGCGGGCGATCATCTCGGCGTCTCCTTCTCCGCGAAAACGAACTCCGGACCCGTCGCCCACGCACAGACAGCGAAAATCTTTTCCTGCGCGCCGAGTTGCTGAGCGGGATTGCCGCCGGGTTTACCGCATCGGGGAACTAAACCGCACGCCGCTCCTGCACCGCCTGCGCCAGCGTGCCGCTGTCGACATGCTCCAGCTCGCCGCCCACCGGCAGGCCGCGTGCGATGCGCGTGACCTTCACGCCTTTGGCGCGCAGCAACTCGCCGGCGTAATGCGCCGTCGCCTCGCCTTCCACCGTGAAATTGGTCGCCAGCACCACTTCCTGCACCACGCCGTCGGCGGCGCGCTGCAGCAGGCGCTCGAGATGGATGTCCTTGGGCCCGATGCCGTCGAGCGGCGACAGGGCCCCCATCAGCACAAAATACAGGCCGTCATGGCACTGCGCCTGCTCCATCATCAGCAGGTCGCCCGGGGTCTCGACCACGCACAGCAGGCGGGCGTTGCGCCGCGGCGACTGGCACAACGCGCAGACGCTTTCCTCGGAAAAATTGTTGCAGCGTTCGCAATGCCGCACGCGCTGCAGCGCCGCGCCCATGGTCACTGCGAGGCGCTCGGCGCCGGGCCGGTCGCGCTGCATCAGGTGAAAGGCCATGCGCTGCGCCGAACGCGGACCCACGCCCGGCAGACAGCGCAGGGCTTCAATCAGGGCTTGCAATGCAGGCGGTGAATTCACTCTAGGATATCAATTCAAGTATTTGATTTTAATAATATTTTTAGAACGGTAATTTCATGCCCGGCGGCAGGGGCAGCCCGGCGGTGACGCCGGCCATTTTTTCCTGGCTGGTCGCCTCAACCTTGCGCGCGGCGTCATTCATCGCCGCGGCAATCAGGTCTTCCAGCATCTCCTTGTCCAGCGCTTCCCTGCCATCCCCCAGCACCGAGGGATCGATCGCCACGCGCTTGACCTCGTGCTTGCAGGTCATCACCACCCTGACCGCCCCCGCGCCCGCCTGCCCTTCAACCTCGATCAGCGCCAGCTGCTCCTGCATCTTGCGCATGTTGTCCTGCATCTGCTGCGCCTGCTTCATCAGCCCTGCAAGCTGGCCTTTCATCATGGTCACGACCTCTGTCTGGAGTTAAGTAATTTTCCGGTTCCGGGGACAATCATTTCGGCTTGATCGAAGCTTCTTCCAGCGAACCGTCGAAATCCTCGAGCAGTTCGCGCACGAAGGGATCCTCGCGGATCTCGGCCACCGCAGCCGCCTGGCGCTGCTCGAGCTTGCGGTCGGTCATGGCCTTGGGCGATACCCCCGCCACTTCGCCGGCGAGGAAATTCACCCGGGTCTGCGCCCCCAGCAGCTGGCGCAACGCCGCGGTCAGCTTGTCGCGGTACGGTTTGTCAAACAGCCGTTCATCCGCGGGGGAAATCCGCAGCTCGATCAGTTCCGGCGTGCGCCGCGTCATCTCGCAGCGCAGCGCCAGCTGGTTGGCCATCGCACTCAAACCCAGCTGCGACACCAGGTCGGCCCAGGCAGAAGGGTCCGCCTTGCCCGCAGCCGGCGGCTCGGCCGTTTCTCCGCCCGCCGCAACCGGCGCCCTGGCGGGTATCCGGGGCGCGGCGGGGCCGGCGGATGCAGCCGCAGCGGCAGGCGCAAAGGCCAGCATGCGCAGCAGGGTCATCATGAAACCTGCATGTTCGTCGGGTGCGAGGCCGATTTCCGCGCGCCCCTGTGCCGCGATCTGGTAATAGAGCTGCACATCCTCGGCGGCAAACAGCCTGGTCAACTCGCGCAGGGCCGCGGCATCCGGGTCGTCATCGGCGATACTCTGCGGCACCACCTGCGCCAGCGCCACCCGGTGCAGCAGCGAGGCCAGATCCTGCAGCGCGGATTCGAACGACAGGCTGCGCTCCGCCATGCGTTCTGCGGCGGCGACCAGCCCGGGACCTTCGCTTGCAGCCAGCGCCCTGAGTATGGCGTAGAGATAATCCTGATCCACCGCGCCCAGCATCGCACGCGTCGAAGCTTCTTCCAGCTTGCCGCCGCCATGCGCAATCGCCTGGTCGAGCAGGCTCAGCGCATCGCGCAGGCTGCCTTCGGCGGCACGTGCCACCAGCGCCACCGAAGCGGCATCCGCCGGCACCTGCTCCGCGGCGAGGATTTCCGTCAACCGTTCGCGGATCTGCGGCGGCGGGATCTGCTTCAGGCTGAACTGCAGACAGCGCGACAGCACGGTCACAGGAATTTTCTGCGGATCGGTGGTGGCGAGGATGAATTTGACATGCCCCGGCGGCTCTTCCAGCGTTTTCAGCATCGCATTGAATGCATTGCGCGACAGCATGTGCACTTCGTCAATGATGTAGACCTTGTAGCGGCCGCTGGTCGGCGCATACAGCGCGTTGTCCAGCAGTTCGCGCATGTTGTCGACCTGGGTATTCGACGCTGCATCCAGCTCGATCAGGTCAACAAAACGGCCGCTGTCGATCTCGGTGCAGGCGCCGCACTTGCCGCATGGCGCATCGGTGACGCCGGTTTCACAGTTCAGCGATTTCGCCAGGATGCGCGCCAGCGTGGTCTTGCCGACGCCGCGTGTGCCGGTGAACAGGTAGGCATGGTGCAGCCGCTGCTGACGCAGCGCGTTGGTCAGGGCGCGCACCACGTGTTCCTGACCGACCAGTTCGGTAAAGCTGCGGGGGCGCCACTTGCGGGCAAGAACCTGGGTCACGGCGGCTCGCGTCAATTGGAAAAAGGACTGTGAATCAGCAAAACTGTAAGCCAAGGCCGCTATTTTACCGGCAAAGCCGCCGGGCAGAAGGACCGTCGCCAGCGCTCAGGGAAACCAGTATTGCAGCCGTATCTGGTGAAAATCGGCGCCGCTGTTCGGCTTTTTGATGTCGGCATTCGAAATGTGCTGAAAAAGGTAAGCGACATCGAAGGCGCCGTGTGCGCCGAAACGGTAACCGACTCCGATGCGCTCGCCGAACTGGAACGCCGTGCTGAACCGCTTGTAGCCCAGGCTGGTCGCCGACAGCAGATGCACGCCGACGCCGGCTTCGAGGTAGGGTCCACGCAAGGTATTGGCCTGCAGGCGGAACACCGGGGTAAAACCGATCTCGCCGATGCGGGCACGCTGGCCGGGCTGCGCATCACGCTCCCACTGGGCGATGCCGAGATCCCAGAAACCACCGAGATGCCATTGTTCAGTCCGCATCCAGCGCTGCGACCAGGACCACTGCGCACTGATGCGCCACATGTCGGTCAGCCCCGCACGTCCCGCATCCGCCGAAAGGCCATCGACGGCGTACGAAGGCGCAACAACGCACATCGCCAGCACGGCGGCAATCATCGCGCCGCCCACTGTTTTTGTTATTGACACTCCCGTCCGGACGAATTGCTCCGTCCGCCTTCCGATCTTGAATTGGGGGTGGCGAGCCGAACCCCCGGCACTCGCATTAAATAGCTGTGGCTGCTTCCTTCCGGACCTGACCAGGTTCACTACCATGCGATGCGGGGAGGCCCGCCGTAAGCAAGTCGTAAGTATGCCCTTGAATCCGGATAAACACCATGTCCAGCCGGTCATCGCGCCTTTACAAGACGGGGGCGTTAATGATTTTATAGCGCATAAACCGGTGCATCGGGAATGTGGCGCAGGCCGGCGACACGGCCATCGATGACACCGACCATCATCGGCATAACGGCCAGCGGAGGAGTGACATGTCCAACCCAGCATCCGGAACCATCGAATCCGTCCTGCAGGAAAATCGCGTTTTCCCGCCGGATGCAAAACTGGTCGCGCAGGCCAATATTTCCGGCATGGATGCCTACCGCGCCCTGTGCGCCGCGGCGGAAAAGGACTACACCGGCTTCTGGGCGGACCTGGCGCGCAAGCATCTGCTGTGGAAAAAACCGTTCACCCAGGCTTTCGATGACTCCAAGGCACCGTTTTTCCGCTGGTTCAGCGACGGCACGCTGAACGCGTCATACAACTGCCTGGATCGCCACCTGCAGACGCAGCCCGACAAGACCGCGGTTATTTTCGAAGCCGACGACGGCAAAATCACCCGCGCTTCATACCGCGACCTGCATCGCCGCACCTGCATGATGGCCAACGGCCTGAAATCGCGTGGCATCAAAAAAGGCGACCGCGTCATCATCTACATGCCGATGTCGATCGAAGCGATCATCGCAATGCAGGCCTGTGCGCGCATCGGTGCCATCCATTCCGTGGTGTTCGGCGGCTTTTCGGCAAAAAGCCTGCAGGAACGCATCATCGACGCCGGTGCCGTTGCCGTATTGACCGCCGACGAACAGATGCGCGGCGGCAAGGCGATTGCATTGAAGGCCGCAGTGGATGACGGCATCGCGCTCGGCGGCTGCGAATCGATCAAGACGGTCGTGGTCTACCAACGCACCGGTGGCAAGGTCAACTGGAACGCAAAAATCGACGTCTGGCTGCACGACCTGGTCAAAGGCCAGGCGGAAAGCTGCGAACCGGAGTGGGTCGATGCCGAACACCCGCTGTTCATCCTCTACACCTCCGGCTCCACCGGCAAACCCAAAGGCATCCAGCATTCCACCGGCGGTTATCTGCTGTGGACCATCCTGACGATGCAGTGGACCTTCGACCACAAGGCGACGGATGTATTCTGGTGCACAGCAGATGTAGGCTGGGTCACGGGACACTCCTATGTCTGTTACGGCCCGCTGGCCTGCGGCGGCACCGAGGTCGTATTTGAAGGCGTGCCGACCTATCCGGATGCCGGCCGTTTCTGGAAAATGATCCAGGACCACAAGGTCACGGTGTTCTACACCGCACCGACCGCGATCC
>CAZSIR010000103.1:0-11184 GCA_964606765.1 uncultured Bordetella sp.
CGCTGGTTGCGCTGCGATTCCATATCGATGACGTCGATGACGATCAGTCCGCCCAGGTCGCGCAACCGCAGCTGGCGGGCCACTTCATCCGCCGCTTCAAGGTTGGTGCGGAATGCCGTTTCCTCGATGTCGGAGCCGCGCGTGGAGCGCGCCGAGTTCACGTCAACGGCGACCAGCGCTTCGGTATGGTCGATGACTACGGCGCCCCCGGAGGGCAGATTGACGGAGCGCGAAAACGCGGATTCGATCTGGTGTTCAATCTGGAAGCGGGAAAACAGCGGCACGTCGTCGCGGTAGAGCTTTGCGCGCTCGACATAATTCGGCATGACATGACTCATGAACTGGACAGCCTGTTCATGGATCGATTCGGTGTCGATCAGGATCTCGCCGATGTCTTCATGGAAGTAGTCACGGATCGCGCGGATGACCAGACTCGATTCCTGGAAGATCAGGAATGCGCCGTCCTGCTGTTTCGCGGCGCCTTCGATGGCGGTCCACAACTGGAGCAGGTATTTCAGGTCCCAGTTCAGTTCCTCGGCGCTGCGGCCGATGCCGGCGGTGCGGGCAATCACGCTCATGCCGTTGGGCACGTCGAGCTGGGCCACAGTCTCCTTCAGTTCTGCGCGTTCGTCACCTTCGATGCGGCGCGATACGCCGCCGCCGCGCGGATTGTTCGGCATCAGCACCAGGTAACGGCCGGCGAGGCTGATGTAGGTGGTCAGCGCGGCGCCCTTGTTGCCGCGTTCGTCCTTGTCGACCTGGACGATGATTTCCTGGCGCTCGCGCAGGGCATCCTGGATGCGGGCCTTGCCGACATCGATGCCGGACTTGAAGTAGGCGCGGGCGACTTCCTTGAAGGGCAGGAAACCGTGGCGGTCATTGCCGTAATCGACAAAGGCGGCCTCGAGGCTGGGCTCGATGCGGGTGATGACACCCTTGTAGATATTGCTTTTGCGCTGCTCTTTGCCGGCGGATTCGATGTCGAGATCGATCAGTTTCTGACCGTCGACGATGGCAACGCGAAGCTCTTCGGCCTGCGTTGCATTGAACAACATGCGTTTCATTTATCTTCTCCCGCGCTCAAGGATTTGCACGGGATGCACACTACGGCAGCCGCCCGCGGGCGGCGGACCCAAATTATTTCAGTCGATTGACAGCTTCATGAATCGATCGTGATCAGTGTCCTGGTTATGCAGTGTGTCTTGCAGGGACTCGCAGAATTGCGGCGTGAAAAGTGTCTCTGACGCGGCGCAGATTGGTGCAAATCCGGGAATTCAAACAGTGCCTTGAGCGCGTAATTCATCTACTATCGCTACTTCTGTCGGTGAGCGACTTTAACCCTGTGTTTTTTTGCTAGCCTCGACGTCAACTTCTACGCTAACGCCATCGCAAACTTTATTGCAGCCACGGCATTTGCCGCAGCACTTGCAGCAGTCCTGTCGCCGCTATCGCGCCATCCAGGCATCCATTGCAAGGCGAACCCGTTCCGGAATTACGCCGCGTCAGGCTCTGGCCCATGATGCCAGTTTCGGCATCCGCGTCGTCCGTCGGGGGAACGCTGTCAAGAAGTATAAGTAAATGAACAAGTTAAGTAAAGATTCCACATTACGGCACATATCGCGGCAGGCCGTTGACGAGGAAGAGGCCGGCCAGCGCATCGACAACTACTTGATGCGTAGGCTGAAAGGCGTGCCGAAAAGCCATGTCTACCGGATCCTGCGCAGCGGTGAAGTGCGGGTCAACAGCGGACGGATCGGCCCGGATTACCGGCTGAAGGCGGGCGACCTGCTGCGCATTCCGCCGGTGCGCACGGCAGAACCGGCCGCGGTGCGGCCCATGCCGAAAAACGCCTACACCCCCGTCATCCTGTTTGAGGACGAAGCCCTGCTGGTGGTCGACAAGCCGTCGGGACTGGCCGTGCATGGCGGCAGCGGCGTCAGCTTCGGGGTGATCGAAGCCTTGCGCCAGGGGCGTCCCGACAGCAAATTCCTCGAACTGGTGCACCGCATCGACCGCGATACCTCGGGTGTGCTGATGCTGGCGAAAAAACGCGCGGCGCTGGTTGAATTGCACCGCCAGATGCAGGCCGGCGAAATCGAGAAACACTATCGTGTGCTGGTCAAAGGATTGTGGACAGAACGCAAGCGCCTGGTGGACCTGCCGCTGGAAAAGCATGTGCGTTCGTCCGGGGAGCGGCGGGTCAATGTCGGCGCCGACGGCGACCGGGCGCTCACCATTTTCCGCCTTGAACGACGCGTCGGCCCCTACAGCCTGCTGGACGCCGAACTGAAAACCGGGCGCACCCACCAGATCCGCGTGCATCTGTCGCATCTGGGTTTTCCGATACTGGGTGATGACAAGTACGGTGATTTCGCCCTGAACAAGGCCTTGCCGAGGCAGGGACTGAAGCGCATGTTCCTGCATTCATCGCGCATCATCGTGCGCCACCCGCTGAGCCGGGAGAAGGTGACCTTCGAGGCGCCGCTGCCGGAGGATTTGCGGCAGTTTGTTGAAATCATCATCAAAGCCGGAAAACATGCCCCGCCAGTTTGAATTGCTGGTGTTCGACTGGGACGGCACGCTGATGGATTCCGCCGCCGCGATTTCGGAATCATTGCAGACGGCCTGTGCGGAACTGGGATTGCCGGTGCCCAGCCGGGAACGGGCGCGCTATGTGATCGGACTCGGGCTGCGGGATGCGCTGACCCATGTCCTGCCGGATCTGCCGGAGTCCGAATATCCGCGGGTGCTGGAACGATTCCGCGTGCATTTCCTCCAGCGCGATGCCGGAACCACGCTGTTTGCCGGCGCCGCGGACATGCTGCGCGAGCTGGAAGGCGCCGGTTTCATGCTGGCAGTGGCCACCGGCAAGAGCCGCCGCGGACTCGATCGTGCGCTGCAGGCCACAGGCCTGCAGGGTGTTTTTGACGCAACGCGCTGCGCCGACGAGGGTTTTTCAAAACCGCATCCGGGCATGCTGGAGGCGGTGATGGACAGGCTGGCCACGCCGCCTGCGGCTACCGTGATGATCGGTGACACCACACATGACCTGGAAATGGCCAATGCCGCCGGCGTCGCGGCCGTTGCCGTAACCTATGGCGCGCATGCGCGCGAGGCGCTGAGCCTCTGCAAACCTCTGGCGATGGTGGATGAATTGCAGGGCCTGCGCCGCTGGCTGCTGGCGCGAAGTTAGCCACTGAGAGTATGCTGATAATACGATATTTCACGTAACTATTTGTTTTAAAGGATATTTTATGTCAGACCAGCAACCGGGCGGTCCGCAATGGGAGCGCAGCGTATTGGAAAAAGTGGCACTGGCCGCGGTGCAGGAGCAGCGTCGCTCCAGGCAGTGGGGCATGTTCTTCAAGATGATGGTGCTGCTCTATCTGTTTGCCCTGCTGTTCATCGGCATGGGCTGGGTCGGTAAAAGCGACGTGTCGCAGGGCAGTCATACCGCACTGGTCGACATCAGCGGCGTGATCGCGCCGGGTGGTCCGGCGAGCGCCGACAAGATCATCGCCGGCATGCAGTCCGCATTCAAGGACAAGAACACCAAAGGGGTGATATTGCGCATCAACAGTCCCGGCGGCAGCCCGGTGCAGGCGGGTTATATCTATGACGAGATCAAGCGTCTGCGCGCCAAATATCCGGAAATTCCGCTGCATGCCGTGGTTGAAGACATCTGTGCATCGGGTGGCTATTACATCGCCGCAGCGGCCGACAAAATCTATGTGGATAAAGCGAGCATCATCGGTTCCATCGGCGTGCTGATGGACGGTTTTGGCTTTACTGGCACCATGGAGAAACTCGGTGTCGAGCGCCGCCTGCTGGCCGCCGGCAAAAACAAGGGTTTTCTCGATCCGTTTTCGCCGATCCAGGAGCAGCAAAAAGCGCATGCCGAAACCATGCTCGATGACATCCACCAGCAGTTCATCGGGGTGGTGCGCCAGGGGCGCGGCAAACGGCTGAAGGAAACGCCGGACATGTTTTCGGGCCTGCTGTGGGTCGGCAAAAAAAGCATCGACCTCGGACTCGCCGACGGACTGGGCAGCCTGGAATATGTCGCCCGCGAAGTCATCAAGGCTGAAGACATCGTTGATTACACACAGCAGGAAAACATCGCGGAACGTTTTGCCCGCCGGTTCGGCGCCGCCAGCGCCGAGGTCCTGCTTAAATTCAGCGGGCTCGGCAGCTTTAATATCAGGTAGTGCGGCGCGCCGCTTTGGCGCAATAGAGCAGGAACACCGAGGGGCGCTTGCCGAGTTCGGGAATGTTTTTGCGCCAGTCGGCGATGCTGCGGGTGATGATCTGCTCGCCGGGCTGTGTGATGTCGGTGGCGACGCAGAGCAGGGTCTGTGGCGAAGCTTCCGCCAGCACGGCCTGCAGCATCGCATCGTTGCGGTAGGGCGTCTCAATGAAAATCTGTGTCGCATCATCCCGCCGCGAACGCTGTTCCAGATCGCGCAGATGCCATGCCCGGCGCGTTTTTTCGATGGGCAGGTAACCGTGAAAGGCGAAATTCTGGCCGTTCAGGCCTGAGGCCATCAGCGCCAGCAGTATGGCCGACGGCCCGACCAGCGGCACCACAGGAATTCCGGATTCATGTGCGGCACGGACCAGTTGCGCGCCGGGGTCTGCAACTGCGGGGCATCCGGCTTCCGAAACCAGCGCCACATCGACCCCCGCCAGCAGCGGCGCCAGCAGGGCGGGAATGGAGGAGGCCGGGGTGTCCTTGTCGAGAACGCTGATGCTGGCGGCATTGATCGGTCGCGGATAACCAGCCAGTTTGAGAAAGGCCCGCGCAGACTTCGGATTCTCGGCGATGAAATGGGTGATGCGATGGCTGATCTCGCGTGAAGCCGCGGGCAAGGTGCTGTCGAGCGAGTGTTCACCCAGGCCGGTCGGCAGCAGGTAAAGAACGCCGCAGGCATTTTTTGTCGTCACGGAATGTTGATGCCTTCTTTTTGCAGCATGGAAACGAGGGCGATCAGCGGCAGGCCGATCAGTGCACTGGGGTCATCGCCGCTGACCTGCTCGACCAGCGAAATGCCCAGCGCTTCGATTTTGGCGCTGCCCGCGCAATTGTATGGGCGGTCCCGTTGAAGATAGCGCTCAATCCGGGCGTCATCCAGCGCCCTGAAGCGTACAGTGGTCTGCACGCTGGCGAGTTGCGCGGCACCGGATCGGGCGTTCAGCAGGCACAGGGCGGTGTGGAATACCACGGTTTTTCCGCTCACCGACTGCAATTGCCGCAGCGCCGCGGCATGGGTGCCGGGTTTGCCGATCAGCCGGTCGCCCAGAACAGCAACCTGATCGGAACCGATGATCAGCGCCTCCGGTGCGAATCCGGAGACTTTTCGCGCCTTGGCTTCCGCCAGCCGCAAAGCGGTCGCTTCAGCGGCTTCGGCGGGCAGCGCACGCTCGTCGATGTCCGGCGCGATCGTGCGGCAGTCGAGGCCGAGGCGGGCGAGCAGCGACTTGCGGTAAGTCGACGACGAAGCCAGCACGATGCGCGACGATGCCGTCATGCCGGCATCCGCCGCCTGCTGTAAGTGCCTGAATGGGCGAAGCTTAAATCACCTGCGGCACCGATCAGCCGATCCGGAAGGATGTTGCTAAGTGCTTGGCTGAACAGGGAAATTGGCATCAGAGATTTTGACAGCAGAAGCTGAAAATACTATCATGCGCGGCTTATGTCCGGGCCTGCCGCAGTTCATCGCATTGAGGATTCCATTGCATTTGCACGTGCCGCCGGAAATTTCGACGGCAAGGCGGCGCTGGCTGACATGCCGCGGCTGCAGGATCGGCTCTCAGGCAATGCCGGTGAAGTGATTTTTGCGGTGCGCGGCAAGCTGGATCAGCGTCAGCGACCCATGCTGGAACTGGCAATCAGCGGCAACCCCAGCATGCGTTGCGGCCGTTGCCTGGCCGAACTGGAGTATCCGCTGCAGCTGCATTCCCGGGTGCTGTTGATGCCGCCCGGCGCGGTGCCGGCGGAAGATGACGATCCCGAGTCGCCGGAATGGATTGAAGCGGGGCAGGAACTGGATGTGCTGGTGCTGGTGGAAGATGAAATATTGCTGAGCCTGCCGCTGGCTGTCGGGCATGAGCAGGGAAAATGCAGTGAAGGCGGCGTGACCGGCCGGAGCCAGGAGCGGGACCACCCGTTTTCCAAACTCGCCACATTGCTGAAACCGGAATAGCGCCGCAAAAAGCGGCTTTACACAACGAACACGATTACTTTTCAGGAGAACACCATGGCTGTCCAACAAAACAAGAAGTCCCCGTCAAAACGCGGGATGCACCGTTCGCACGACGGACTCAGCAAGCCGGCACTTGCCGTCGAGCCGACCTCCGGCGAAGCGCATCTGCGCCATCACATCAGTCCAAACGGCTACTACCGCGGCAAAAAAATCATCAAGGCCAAGGGCGAGTAATACGCTGCCCCTGCGGTACGACCGGCCCCGGCAAGCAATAACAATCGGGGCCTGAAGAGGAGGATCATCCCTGATGGATGTGACCGTTGCCATCGATTGCATGGGCGGCGACCATGGTGTGCGCGTGACCGTGCCAGCTGCGGTCGAGTGGTCGCGTCAGGATCCGCATTGCAGCTTTGTGCTGGTCGGCCTGCAGGACCGGATTCAGGCTGAATTGCAACGCGCCGGCGCCACGACCGGCGACCGTCTGCGCATCCATCATGCAACGGAAGTCGTGACCATGGATGAGCCGCCGGCCAATGCCCTGCGCGGCAAGAAGGATTCCTCGATGCGCGTCGCCATCGACCTGGTCAAGAGCGGCGCTGCGCAGGCCTGCGTCAGCGCCGGCAATACCGGCGCACTGATGGCGATTTCTCGTTTTGTATTGAAAACGCTGCCCGGCATCGACCGTCCGGCCATCGCCACCATGCTGCCCACGCTGAAAGGGCACACCCATATCCTCGATCTTGGCGCCAACGTGGACTGCACTGCGGAGCATCTGCTGCAGTTCGGCATCATGGGTGCCGAGCTGGTGGCCTCCGTCGAGCACAAGCCGCGGCCGAGCGTCGGCCTGCTCAACATCGGCGAGGAAGACATCAAGGGCAACGAAGTGGTCAAGGCGGCCGCCGGCCTGTTGCGCGCCAGCGGCCTCAATTTTCACGGCAACGTCGAAGACATCTACAAGGGCGAGACCGATGTCGTGGTCTGCGACGGTTTTGTCGGCAATGTCGCGCTGAAAACTTCCGAAGGCCTGGCGCAGATGCTGGGCACCTATCTGCGTGAGGAATTCGGCAGGAACCCGCTCACCAAAATGCTGGGCCTGGTCGCGATGCCGGTGCTCAAGGCATTCAAAAAGCGTGTTGACCATCGCCGCTACAACGGCGCCAGCCTCCTCGGTTTGCGCGGCATCGTCATCAAGAGTCACGGCTCGGCGGATGCCTTTGCCTTCGGTTTCGCCATCGAACACGCCATCAGCGAGGTCCGCACCGGCGTGCTGGCACACATCAGCGAGCGCATGGCGGCCCTGGAGCAGAAAGCGCTGCCGGCATGACGATGCTCCATTCGCGCATCATCGGCACGGGCAGCTATCTCCCGGAAAAAATCCTGACCAACGCCGATCTGGCGTCGATCGTCGAAACCTCCGACGAGTGGATACAGCAGCGCACCGGCATCCGCCAGCGCCATATTGCCGCCGACCATGAAACGACCAGTGACCTCGCGCTGAAAGCCTCGCAACGCGCGCTTGACATGGCCGGCATCAGGCCGGAGCAGCTCGATCTGATCATTGTGGCGACCACGACGCCGGACATGGTGTTCCCGGGTACGGCCTGCCTGCTGCAGGCGAAGCTGGGTGCAAAGGGCATGCCGGCTTTCGACGTGCAGGCCGTTTGCAGCGGCTTTGTGTATGCGCTGGCCACCGCCGACCAGTTCATGCGTTCAGGGCAGTACGAGCACATTCTTGTTGTCGGCGCAGAAATCTATTCGCGCATACTCGACTGGCAGGATCGCGGCACCTGCGTGCTGTTCGGCGACGGCGCCGGCGCCGTGGTGCTCAATCGCAGCCCATCGCCGGGAATACTTGCGGCGCGCCTGCATGCCGACGGCAGCCATGCCGGAATTCTCTCGGTTCCGGGCAGCGTGTGCGGCGGCAAGATCAGCGGCCGCCCATTGTTGCAGATGGACGGCACGGCCGTATTCAAATTTGCCGTGAAGGTGCTGGAGGAAGTCGCGCTGGAAACGCTGACGGCGGCAGGATTACAGAAGCCCGACATCGACTGGCTGATTCCGCACCAGGCCAATATCCGCATCATCCAGGCCACGGCAAAAAAACTCGGCCTGTCGATGGAGCGCGTAATCACGACAGTGGACCGCCATGCCAACACCTCTGCGGCTTCAGTGCCGCTGGCGCTGGACGAAGCGGTGCGTGACGGGCGCATCCGACCGGGACATCATGTGATGCTCGAAGGCGTCGGCGGCGGATTTACCTGGGGCGCAGTACTGATCAAATGGTAGGCAGTGAGGATGATCCAACAATGAAACTGGCACTGGTGTTTCCGGGGCAGGGCTCCCAGGCGGTGGGGATGATGCAGGGTTTCGCCGGCAGCAGAATCGTCCGCGATACCTTTGCGGAAGCCGCGGCTGCCCTGGGTCAGGATTTGTGGCAACTGGTTGAAACGGGGCCCGCCGGGGAATTGAATGCAACCGTGAATACGCAGCCGGTGATGTTGACTGCGGCCTATGCAATGTACCGCGCCTGGCAGGAAGCCGGCGGACCGGCGCCAGACATTGTTGCCGGACACAGTCTCGGCGAATACACGGCGCTGGTGACATCCGGCGTATTGGCGTTCGCTGATGCGCTGCCGCTGGTGCGCTTCCGCGCGCAGGCCATGCAGGAAGCCGTGCCGGTCGGCACCGGCGCGATGGCCGCGATCCTCGGCCTGGATGATGATGCGGTGCGTGCCGCCTGCGCCGAGGCCGCGCAGGGCGAAATCGTCGAAGCGGTCAATTTCAACGCACCGAACCAGGTGGTGATTGCCGGACACAAGGCCGCGGTCGAACGCGGCGCTGAAGCAGCCAAGGCGCGTGGCGCCAAACGCGCGGTGATGCTGCCGGTCAGTGCGCCATTCCATTCCTCGCTGTTGAAACCTGCAGCGGATCGCCTGCAGCAACGCATGCAGTCCGTGACTTTCCGTACGCCGCAGATCGCCATCGTCAATAACGTCGATGTCGCGGTGATCAGTGATCCGGCACAGATCAAGGATGCGCTGGCGCGCCAGGCCTGCAATCCCGTGCGCTGGGTCGAAACGGTGCGCGCATTTGCCGCGCAGGGCGTCACGCATGTCGTGGAGTGCGGCCCGGGCAAGGTGCTGGCGGGGCTGACCAAACGCATTGAAGGCAATCTGCAGGGATTTGCCGTGACGGATCCGGCATCGCTGCAGCAAACCCTGGAGGCACTGCGATGAGCACATTGAAAGGCAAGGTCGCGCTGGTTACCGGCGCCTCGCGCGGCATCGGTCAGGGCATTGCGCTGGCACTGGGCGCAGCCGGCGCAACTGTTGCCGGAACGGCGACGACGGCTGCGGGTGCTGAAGGCATCACCAGGGCACTTGCAGCGGCGGGGATCAGTGGCGCCGGATATGCCATGGACGTCAATGATCCGGCGCAGGTCGATGCCGCACTGGCGGCGATCCAGCAGCAATGGGGTGAAGTCGGCATCCTGGTCAACAATGCCGGCGTGACCCGCGACAATTTGCTGATGCGGATGAAGGACGAGGAGTGGGACACCATCATGTCGACCAACCTCAAATCAGTTTATCGCCTGTCGAAAGCCGTCATGCGCAGCATGATGAAGGCGCGCAGCGGACGCATCATCAATGTGACCTCGGTGATCGGCAGCCTGGGCAACGCCGGGCAGAGCAACTATGCCGCGGCCAAGGCCGGCGTCGAGGGGTTTTCCCGCGCTCTTGCGAGGGAGATCGGCAGCCGAAACATCACCGTGAATTGCATCGCGCCGGGATTCATCGATACCGACATGACCAAGGCCCTGGCGGATGCCCAGCGCGAGGGTCTCATCGGACAGATTCCGCTGGCGCGGCTGGGCACGGTGGCGGATGTTGCCGGGGCGGTGGTTTATCTGGCGTCGGATTCCGCTTCCTATGTCACAGGCACCACGCTGCACGTGAACGGCGGCATGTATATGGGCTAGAATGCGCGGCGCCTCCGGGTTTTGGCTGCACTGTGCTTCATCGACCCAAGCTTTTGTATTTAAAGGATTTTTTAAATCCGGTTTGTGGTAAAATTCACGCTTTTACGGGATCGTCCGGCAGCAATGCCGCAGTTGCGGAACGGTCCAAACATCATCAAGCAATACGAAAGGGGACTGTAGATGGAAAATATCGAGCAACGCGTTAAAAAAATTGTTGCCGAGCAACTGGGCGTCAACGAGGCTGACGTCAAGAATGAGTCATCCTTCGTCAATGACCTCGGCGCCGATTCGCTGGATACGGTCGAGCTGGTGATGGCGCTCGAAGAGGAATTCGAGACCGAAATTCCCGATGAGGAAGCCGAAAAAATCACCACCGTGCAGCAGGCTTCCGACTACATCAAGTCGCATCTGAAGGCCTGAGCCTTGGCGAAAGGGGCATCCCTTTCGCTGTCGTCAATCACACAGCAGGGAGCGCAGCCGCGCTCCCTCCGCATTTAAAACATGCCGCGTCCAACCACCCGCAGAGTCGTCGTGACCGGACTGGGGATCATTTCCCCGGTCGGCATCGGCCTGGCCGAATCCTGGTCAAACATCACCGCCGGCAAATCCGGCATCACCAAGGTCACCCGTTTTGATGCTTCCGGATACACCTCGCAGATTGCCGGCGAGGTCAAGGGATTTGACCCGGGACAATACCTGCCGGTGAAGGAAGCGCGGCGCTTTGACACTTTCATCCACTACGGACTGGCTGCCGGCATTGATGCCATCAAGGATGCGGGGCTCGATCTCGACAGGCTCAATCGCGAAATGATCGGCGTGTGCATCGGTTCCGGCATCGGCGGCCTGCCGCTGATCGAGGAAACCCACAATGCACTGCTGGGCGGCGGGCCGCGCAAGATATCGCCGTTTTTCGTGCCGGGTTCCATCATCAACATGATCTCCGGCCAGCTGTCGATCATGTACAAGCTGCAGGGGCCGAACATTTCCGTCGTCACTGCCTGC
>CAZSIR010000104.1:0-11065 GCA_964606765.1 uncultured Bordetella sp.
TGGCGCTGATGATCACCGACGAGTGCATCAACTGCGACGTCTGCGAACCCGAATGCCCGAACGATGCGATTTCCGCGGGTGAGGAAATCTACGTCATCGATCCGAAAAAATGCACGGAATGCGTCGGCCATTTTGATGAGCCGCAATGCCAGAAGGTGTGCCCGGTCGATTGCATCCCGCTGGATCCCGGCCACGCGGAGACGCCGGAGCAGTTGCAGCAAAAATACCGGCAGCTGATGGCGCAGAAGGCAGCCTGAAACAGGGCTAACGCAGCTGGCAGGCAGGGCAGAAGCAGGTGGCCCGCTGTCCCTGGCGCAATTCCCGGATGATGGTGCCGCAGCGGGTGCAGGCTTCGCCGGCGCGGCCATACACCGAAAGCCGGCTCTGGAAATTCCCGGCCATGCCGTCGCTGCCGACATAGTCGCGCAGCGAACTGCCGCCGGCATCGATGGCTTCGGCCAGCGTCAGCTTGATTTCTTTTGCCAGCGCGTCACAGCGCGCACGGCTGACGCGCCGTGCCGGTGTGCGCGGATCAATCCCGGCGCGGAACAGCGCTTCGTTGGCGTAGATGTTGCCGACGCCGGCGACCACGCGGCTGTCCATGATCACCAGCTTGATTGCGCTGCTGCGCGTACGGATGGCGCGGTGCAGCGCCGTGCCGTCAAAATCCGCCGTCAGCGGTTCGGGGCCTATGGACGCGAGCAAAGGATGCTGCAGCGGATCGCCGGATTGCCACAGCACCAGGCCGAAACGCCGCGGGTCGCGCAGGCGCACGATGCGGCCATTGCCGAATTCAAGATCGAAGTGATCATGTTTCTGCGGCGGCGTTGCCGCATCGACCAGCCACAACCGGCCCGACATGCCGAGATGCACGATCAATGTTCCCGCGGCGCCGCCTGTCGGCGTGCAAGCGAAGAGCAGGTATTTGCCGCGGCGTGACAGCGCGCCAACACGGGCGCCCTCAAGGCGGCGTTCGAGACCGCGCGGCACCGGCAGGCGCATGCCGCGGTGACGCACCACGGCGCGCACGATGCGCTGCCGCTCGACGCTGGAGGCGAGGCCGCGGCGGGTGGTTTCGACTTCAGGCAGCTCGGGCATGAAATTTTTTCAAGTATTTGATTACATTAATTATTTTTTGACTGGCTGGAGATGGCGCCGGGTCTGGTCAGCAATACCTGACCGGCCGCCGCGAGAAACAGATACTGCAGATTGTTGTCGCGCCGCCACAGCAGCAACTGCGGCTCGCGCTGCAATATGCCGAAGGTCAGGATTTTGCCGTCGCGCAGCGTGACCTGGATTTCATCCAGCGCCGGACGCTGGTCATGGGGTTCGGCCTGCGCGGCGGAAGCGTGGCGCCACTGATCGATGTAACGCTGCAAATCTTCCTGACGGGCATCGGCTGGCGGCTGCAAAAACCAGTTGCCGTCCTTCTTGCCGATGCTGAATTCAGGCAGCCTGACCGCCAGGGGCTGTTCGCTTTCCTCCAGCAGTGCGCGGTGTATCAGCGCGTGGGGATTGGCCGGGAATGCCGCGCCGTGGCGCAGGGCCACGGCATACACGGCGTCTCCGCGCAGCACATATTGCTCGCTGGTGACGGCATTGAGGCCGCCAAAGGCATACTCGACGCCGTCAATGACGAGGCGCGCCACGGGTCGCTGCAGGTCAAAACGCGCCAGGTCCGTGGCCGGCAATCGCGCAGCTGGCTGTTCGTCGAGTATGGTCAGCAGGCGCAGCACCTGGAAATCGTCGGCGCGCGCCTGCAGCGGCGCGGTGATCCGCCATTGCGCATCGCGGCGCTGCAGGGTGATGGCGGGTTTGCCCGGACGCAGCAGCTGGATGTCGCGGACCTGCGCGGCACGCGTTGCCGACAGCGGCTTTTGCGCGAGTTCATCGCGCGCGGGCTTCAGCCAGACAAACAGCGCCAGGGCCGCAACCACGCACAGCAACGCCAGGTTGAGCAGCCAGCCGCGCTTCATGCCGTCGATGTCAAACCGCGTTGCGCCGGCGCCACCAGACTGCAACCCCGAAGATGACAAAAATCAGCGGCAGCAGAACCAGCACGACAAACGCAATCAGGTAGAGGTGCATGCTGTCGATGTCGAGCTGCGTATCCGCGGCAGGACGCGGTTCGACGGTGACCAGCGCATCTTCCCCGGTCAGCCAGTTGAACATGCCGATGCCAAGCGCGAGATTGCCGCCGTTGCCGAGGAAGCTGTTCGAGAGGAAATGCCCGCTGCCGACGACGATGACACGCTGCTCACGGTCGCCGATCGTGCGCTCGAAGGCGGTGGCGACATTCACCGGCCCGGCGAAATCGCGGGATTTGTCGAATGTGGGTTTGGCGTCCAGCTTTCCGGTTTCCACCCAGCCGCGCGGCGCGACATCAATCAACGGCGTGACGCGCCAGCCGGCGCCGTCATCGGCGCCGATCTGCCGGGCATGGGGAAACAGCGTGTTGAACTGCAGGGCGCCGACCACCGCGTGCCGTGCATAATTGGCCGCCACAGCGAACACCGGCGGGCCGCTGCGCGGCGGCAAGGAAGGGTCAACGACGGTGCCCGGCGTCAGCACCAGGCCGAGTTTTTCCGCGAGCGGCTGCAGGCCGTGCAGCGGTTCGGCATCGATCAGCCACAGCAGGTTGCCGCCGCGGTTGACGTAGGCCAGCAGCTTGTCGATTTCAGCGGGCTGCAGGTCGACCTGCGGCTGGGTGATGACCAGCAGCGCCGCATTCGCCGGCACTTCCTGGGCGATGCCGAGATTGATGCTGCTGATGCTGAAACCTTTTTCCCGCAGCTGATTGCCGAAGTTGCCGAGGTCGTGGTTGGCGGGGCCGTCAAAGCGGCGTTCGCCGTGTCCATCGAGCCACAGCACCAGGTTGTGGGAGCCGCGCAGCAGGCGCACCAGCGCGTTGGCGAAGTTCTGCTCGTTGAATTCACTGAGCGCAATCTGTTCCGTGCGGCGCTGGTAATCGATGACCAGCGCATTGGGGCTGCGCAAGCCGGCCTCCGCAGCGAGCTTGGGCTGTTCACGCGGGTCGATCAGCCGCAGTTCAAGATCCGGTTTTGCGCGCTGGTAGTTGCGCATGCGCTCTTCGATGATCTTGTGGATGTTGCTGCCGCCGCTGTCCTGCCGCACGGCGTAAGCGGTGACGCGCACGGACCCCTGCATCTGCTGCAGTGCGCCGATGGTGGCGGCGGACAGCGAATTGCGCGCGTTGCGGGTGACGTCCTGTTCGCTGCGGTATTCGCGCGACACCCAGGCCAGCAGCGCCGTCAGCAGCAGCAGCAGCAGCACGAATACCCAGCCCTGGGC
Organism: uncultured Bordetella sp.; assembly: GCA_964606765.1. Taxonomy (GTDB): domain Bacteria; phylum Pseudomonadota; class Gammaproteobacteria; order Burkholderiales; family SG8-41. The sequence continues at coordinate 3,313 of CAZSIR010000104.1, forward strand.
GGAGAGCTGCCAGCGCAGGCGGCGGGTGATCTGCATGGTCAGCCGCGCAGCCGCCGGCCATCAAGGCGGCGGATGGTCAGGATCAGGAAGCAGGCCGCCAGCAGCAGCGAACAGACGATGGCGTGACTGTCGATGATGCCCTTGCCCAGCGGTTCGAAGTTTTTCAGCGGCGAGAGTACCTGGACGAAGGCGGCCGGCACCTGCCAGCCGCGGCCCCGCAGGTTGTCGCCCAGCGTTTCGCCCATGAACAGCATGGCGAGCAGCATGCCAAAACCAAGCAGTGCTGCGGCCATCGGCTGCGTGGTCAGGCTGGAGGCGTACAGGCTCACTGCAGCGAATCCGGCGGCAAGCAGCAACAGCGCCAGCGTCAGCCCGCCGAGCAGGCCGTAATCCAGGTGCGTGCCGGTCACCAGCAGCAGCGGCATGCCTAGCACCAGCAGCACGATGATCAGCAGAAAGCCCATCAGGCCCGCGAATTTGCCGAGGATGATTTCACTCATCGACACCGGCGCGGACAGCAGCAGCGTCAGTGTCTGGTTGCGGCGCTCCTCGGCGATCATGCGCATCGCCAGCAGAGGCACCGCGAACAGCAGCACGGCCGCGGCTGTGGCGTAGGTTGGGGCGGCCACCAGTTCGGTGATGCCCGGCGGACTGGTGAGTTGCGCAAGCTGTGGCTGGATCTGCAGGAAATCATCGAGTCTGCGCAGGAAACCGTAACCGAGAATGACCTGGACCACGGTCAGCACCAGCCATGCCAGCGGCGAGGCGAACAGGGCGCGCAGTTCCTTTGCGGCAATGGTGAAAATCATGCGCCTGCTCCGTTCCCCGGGCGGGTCAATTCCACGAAAATCTTTTCAAGGCTGCTCTGCATGTCGCGCAGGCCGGCAATGGAATTGCTGAATACGACCCCGCCGTGATTCATGATCCGCACCTGGTCGCAGACGGCCTCCACTTCCGGCAGGATATGCGTGGACAGGATCACGCTGTGCGCGCGGCCAAGTTCGCGGATCAGCGCGCGGATGTCGAGAATCTGGTTGGGATCGAGGCCGACCGTGGGTTCGTCGAGGATGATCACATCCGGTTCATGCACAATCGCCTGGGCAATTCCGACGCGCTGCTGGTAGCCCTTGGACAGGGCGCCGATCAGTTTGCGGCCGACATCGGCGAGACCGCAGCGTGCCATCGCGGTGTCAATGGCGCCGGCACGCCGGCTTTTGGCCACGCGATGCAGCCTGGCTGCCAGATCGAGATATTCGCGCACGTTCAATTCCCGGTACAGCGGTGGGGTTTCCGGCAGATAGCCGATCCGCGCCTTGGCCGCCAACGGGTTTTCCAGCAAATCGACGGAACAAATGCGGATTTCTCCGGCACTGGGCGCCAGATTTCCGGTCAACATCTGCAGGGTGGTGGTTTTGCCGGCGCCGTTCGGGCCGAGCAGGCCCAGCACTTCGCCGCGGCGCAGGTCGAGATCCAGTGCTTTGACGGCGACATGCGTGCCAAAGCGGCGGGAGAGACCCCGGGCGCAGATGGTCAAAGCGGGGTCAATGGGATTCATCAACGACAGGAGCAGGGTTGCCTGGCGGCATTTGCCTTGTGGTAAGCATCAAATATACCTAATATGTGTCTCATTATGAAGGCGTTTGCCCTTTGCGCATGCGGAATTCTCTCCGGTTCCCTTGCATGCAATCCCACTTAGCACGCAGTTCCACACTTCGCACGCCGGCCCTTTTCCAATGATGCTGAACAGAACCACTGCGCTGATGGCCAGTCTTGCCCTGGCGGCCTGCGCCCAGCCGCCCACAAAGCCGGAAGCCGCGGTCAAGCCTGCAGCCGAAGCGTCCAAGCCGCTGCCCAAGGTCGTCAGTCCCGTGCCGCCGCAGCGGGTGGCCCCTCTGCCGAACATCGAACTGAGCGAAGAGCTGCTGTTCAAGATCACGCTCGCTGAAATTGCGGTGCAGCGCGGCCAGCCGCATGTCGCGGTGCCGGCGTTCCTTGAGGTTGCCCGGGAAACCAAAGACCCCAGAATTGCGCGCCGCGCCACCGAAATTGCCTGGAACGCGCGTTTCATGCCGGCGGCGCTGGAGGCGGCAGCGTTATGGCTGCAGACGGATCCGGAATCGGCGCGCGCGCGGCAGACATTGATTGCGCTGCTGGTCAATCAGCAGCGGCTTGACGATGCGGTCCCGCATCTTGAGAAATGGCTGGCTTCCGATCCGACGCACATCGGTACGAATTTCCTGCAGTTGTCGACGCTGGTGGCAGGCCATCAGGACAAGCCGGCGGTGCTGAAGCTGCTGCGCAGACTGGCCGGACCCTATCCGCAGGTGCCCGAGGCAAAACTGGCCGTGGCCCAGTCGGCGTGGAACGCCAATGACCAGCAGGCCGCGCTCGAGGCTGCGCGCGAGGCGCTCAAGCTGCGCCCGGACTGGGAGCTGGCGGCGTTGTTCCAGGCGCAGGCCCTGCAGCGCAGTTCGGCCGAAGAAGCGACCGCCTATCTTGGTTCGTTCGTGAAGGAACACCCGGGTGCGCGCGATGCGAGGCTGAATTACGCCCGTCTGCTGGTGACCGCCCGCCGCTACCCGGAAGCGCGCCAGCAGTTTGAAATCCTGCTCGGCGAAGCGCCGAACAATGCCGAGATCGCGATGGCGGTGGCCACTTTGTCGATGCAGGCCAGGGACTACGTGGCCGCGGAAGCGCAATTGCGGCGCGCACTCGACATCGGCCACAAGGATGCGGACCTCGTGCGCATGTACCTGGGTCAGGTCAATGAAGAGCTGAAGCGCGATGATGAAGCGCTGAAGTGGTATGCCAGCATCCCCCAGGGGGCGCAGTACATCGCCGCGCAGGCGAGATATGCCGGCGTGCTGGCGAAGCAGGGCAGGCTGCCCGAGGCGCGGCGCCATCTGCAGGCCATTGATGCCGTGGACGCGCAACAGCGCACCCAACTGACGCTGGCCGAGGCCGGCCTGCTGCGCGATGCCAATGCCTACCAGGAGGCCTTCAATTTGCTCGGTGCGGCGCTGGCCCGTTCGCCGCAGTCCACCGATCTGCTTTATGACCACGCGATGGCTGCGGAAAAGATCAACCGCATCGACATCCTGGAAGCCAATCTGCGCAAGGTCATCGCGCTGCAGCCGACGCACGCCCATGCCTACAATGCGCTGGGATACACCCTGGCAGACCGCAACCAGCGTTTGCCCGAGGCGCTGACACTGATAGAAAACGCGCACAAACTTTCACCCGAAGACCCGTTCATACTCGACAGTCTGGGCTGGGTGCTGCACCGTCTGGGGCGCAACCAGGAGGCTCTGGGATACCTGCAGCGTTCCTTCGAATTGCGCCCCGACGGCGAGATCGCCGCCCATCTCGGTGAGGTGCTGTGGGTGCTGGGCAGGAAGGCCGACGCGCAGAAGCTGTGGGCGGCCGCCCTGCGTGACCATCCCAAAAACGAGGTACTGCAGGGCACCGTCAGGCGTCTCGCGCCCGTCATTCTGCAATCGGCGCAATGAATCCGAGCAAAGCCCGCGCGCTGTTTGCCGGCGCCGTGGCGCTGCTCTGCGCCGGCTGCGCGACGATTGGCGGCGAACGGGTTCCGGCCGCGCAGGCCTTCGACATTGTCGGCCGCATGCTGGTCAGCAATGCCGGGCGCGCGTTCTCCGCCAGTTTTCGCTGGCAACATGCCATGGGCAAGGCCGAGAACGAAGTCTGGCTGATGACGCCGCTCGGGCAGACCCTGGCGCATATTGTCGCCGACGGTTCCGGCGCGACGCTGACCGCGGCCGACCAGCGTGAATACCATGCATTCTCGGTGGAAGGCCTGACGCGCGACGCCCTGGGCTGGCCGCTGCCGGTGGCACGCCTGCAGCATTGGGTCCGCGGCGAACCGGTGCCGAATCGCTTGCTGGATGTCATGCAGCGGGATGCACGGGACCGGTTGGCGTTGCTGGAGCAGGACGGCTGGACCATTCGTTACGATTATTCAGAAACCGCCCCGAATCCGCGTCAGCCGCGCCTGGTGGAACTCTCGCAGGACGGCCAGCGCATCCGCATGGTCATCGACGAATGGCGACAGTCCCCCTGACGGCCGGTCTGGCCGGCTTTCCGGCGCCGGCGAAACTCAACCTGATGCTGCGTGTCACCGGCAGGCGCGCTGACGGTTATCACCTGCTGCAGACCGTGTTTCGTTTCATCGATTTCGGCGATACCGTGCGTTTGCGGGTGCGTCGCGACGGCGTCATCACGCGCCTGCAATCGTTGCCGGGTGTGGAAGAGGCGCAAGACCTGACGCTGCGTGCGGCGCGGGCCCTGCAGGCGGCCAGCGGCACGCCGCTGGGCGCCGATATCGCGGTCGAAAAGCGCCTGCCCATGGGCGGCGGACTGGGCGGCGGCAGCTCGGATGCCGCGACCACGTTGCTGGCCCTCAACTACCTGTGGCGGACCGGGTTTACGCGCAAGCGTTTGCAGGATCTGGCCCTGCAGCTGGGCGCCGATGTGCCGGTGTTCATTTACGGGCAAACCACGCTGGCCGAAGGCGTGGGAGAGGTGTTTTCGCCGTTGCCGGTGCCGGCGGCCTGGTATCTGGTGCTGATGCCGCCGGTGGCGGTGGCCACGGCCGGGATTTTCCAGCATCCGGAATTGAAACGGGACTCGGAACCGATTAAAATACAAGGCTTTTCCGTGCCGGCAGGGAACGACCTCGAACCGCTGGTTTGCAGGCTTTACCCGGAGGTCGCCAGGCATCTCGCATGGCTCAAAACGGTCGGCGGGGCGCAGATGACGGGGTCCGGCGCCTCGGTTTTCGCGGCGTTTGCGGACGAAGCCGGCGCGCGGCGGGCGTTGCAGGCCTGTCCGCCGGACATGCGCGGATTTGTGGCGCGGGGGCTGGATGTGCACCCCTTGCACGGATTGGCTGAATTGCTGGACGACTGACGCTGTTGTGATCGGTTGCAAGAAGCAGGCTGTGAAGCAGGTCAGGGTCGAAAAGTTTTTGCGTCAAATAAGGTTTCGGTTGGGGAATCGCCAAGCTGGTTAAGGCACCGGATTTTGATTCCGGCATGCGAAGGTTCGAATCCTTCTTCCCCAGCCACTTGGTTGTTGCAGCAGCGGTGGCATGGCACAGGGGGTGTGTGGTGGCGCTAGACAGGCTGATGGTGTTTACCGGCAACGCCAATCCGCGGCTCGCGGAGGCGGTGGTGAACCATCTCGACATCCACATCGGCCGCGCCAAGGTCGGGCGTTTCAGCGACGGCGAGGTGATGGTGGAAATCCTCGAGAACGTCCGCGGCAAGGATGTGTTCATCCTGCAGTCGGTGTGCGCGCCGACCAACGACACGCTGATGGAACTGCTGGTGATGGTGGATGCGCTGAAACGGGCTTCGGCCGGGCGTGTCACCGCGGCGATTCCGTACATGGGTTATGCGCGGCAGGACCGGCGGCCGAACTCGGCGCGGGTGCCGATCACCGCCAAGGTGGTGGCGAACATGATGAGCAGCGTGGGTGTGGACCGTGTGCTGACCATGGACCTCCACTCGGAACAGATCCAGGGATTTTTTGACATCCCGGTGGACAATATTTATTCCGGGCCGATCATGCTCGGCGACATCTGGAAGCACGATTACAAGCAGCTGGTCGTGGTCTCCCCGGACGTCGGTGGTGTGGTGCGGGCGCGGGCGCTGGCGAAACGGCTGGAAGCCGACCTGGCGATCATCGACAAACGCCGGCCGCGGCCGAATGTCGCAACGGTGATGAACATCATCGGCGAGATCGAGGGCCGGACCTGCGTGATCGTCGATGACATGGTGGATACGGCGAATACCCTGTGTGAGGCCGCCGCCGCGCTGAAAAAGCACGGCGCCGAGAAGGTGCTGGCGTACTGCACGCACGCGGTGCTGTCGGGTTCGGCGGTGGAACGGATTTCTGCTTCGGCACTCGACGAAATCGTCGTCACCGACACGATTCCGCTGACGGAAGCGGCGCGCAAGTGCGGCAAGATCCGCGTGCTGACGGTGTCCGGGCTGGTGGCGGAAACGATGCGCCGCATCAGCGCCGAGGATTCGGTGAGCTCCTTGTTTGTTGAATAGTTTTTGTGGAAGCCGGAAATCATCCTGGCTTCTTTTTAACGCAGGAATCTGGTCGCGGGTTCCTGCAATTACTGGAGAAGTGAAATGAAGATCGAAGTGACTGCGTTTCCGCGTACGAAAGAGGGCAAAGGTGCGAGCCGCCGCCTGCGTACGACGGGTCGCGTCCCCGGCGTGATTTATGGCGCCGGCAAGGACGCGCAAAGTGTCGAGTTTGACCACAAGGCGCTGCTGCGCCACCTGAAACTGGAGGCGTTTCATTCGTCGATTCTCGACATGACGCTCGAAGGCGCCAGGGACCGCGTGCTGCTGCGCGACTTCCAGATGCATCCGTTCAAGGAACAGGTGCAGCATGTCGATTTCCAGCGCATTGATCCCAAGAAGAAGATTCACATGGCGGTGCCGCTGCATTTCCTCAATGCGGAAATCTGCCCGGGCGTGAAACTGGGCAAGGGCGTGGTGCAGCACATCATCAACGAGCTTGAAATCCAGTGTCTGCCGGATGCCCTGCCGGAATTCATCGAGGTCGACCTCAAGGATCTCGAACTGGGCCATTCGATCCACGTGGCCGAACTGAAACTGCCCCAGGGCGTCGAGCCGCTGCCCAAGCTGAAGGCCGACAATCCTTCGGTGGTCACGGTGCAGGTGCCGAGGGAAATCGCCGTCGAGGAAGTGGCCGCTGCGCCGGTCACCGAGATTACGGCACAGGCGCCGGAAGCCGCTGCGGGTGCTGCGCCTGCTGCTGGCGACAAGAAGGAAGCTGAAAAGAAACCTGCCGAGAAGAAATAATCGTCATGCGCTGCGCCGGTCACTCCGTGGCTGGCGCGCACCAGCGGCGCCCGCCAGATGTCATTGCTGGCGGGCGTTTTCTTTGATAAATATTCAATTAAATCAAATATTTACAATAATTCCTGAGTGACGCGGACACAGCGGTGATAAAACAGCCATCATGAAATTGATCGTCGGACTGGGAAACCCGGGCAAAAAATACGCAGCCACCCGGCACAACGCCGGGTTCTGGTGGATCGATGCGCTTGCCCGCGCGGCCGGCGTGGTCTGCCGCCAGGGGGCGCGTTTTCATGGCGAGGTCGCGAAAATTTCCGCGCCGGGCGGTGATATCTGGCTGCTGAAACCGGCGACGTACATGAACGAGTCGGGGCGGGCCGTCGGCGCGCTCGCGGATTTTTTCAAAATCGGGCCCCAGGACATTCTGGTGGCGCACGATGAGCTGGATCTCGCGCCGGGCGTGATCAAGTTCAAGTTTGGCGGCAGCGGTTCGGGCAACGGCGTGCGCAACGTGATTGCGCGCCTTGGCACCAGGGATTTCTGGCGGCTGCGCATCGGCATCGGCCATCCACGCGAACTCGCCGCCAGCGAGCAGGAAGTGATCGATTATGTTTTGCATGCGCCGCGTGCCGAAGAGCAGCGTGCGATTGACGAAGCAATGGCGCGCGCACTGGAGGTATGGCCGCTGATCGCCGCCAACGACATGCAGGCCGCGATGCTGCGTCTGCATACCAGGGCCGCGGACGGTGCGGTTTGACTGCCGCGCATCCCGCCATTCACCGGGCTGTTTAATGCGTTTTTTCATTTTCTTTTTTACGGTTCACACATCATGGCTTTGAAATGCGGCATCGTCGGCCTGCCCAACGTCGGCAAATCCACCCTCTTCAACG
>CAZSIR010000105.1:0-11052 GCA_964606765.1 uncultured Bordetella sp.
GAAATCCGCCAGCGCGAGGTGGCGGTGACGCTGCTCGCCGACATGTCGACGTCGATCATGCAGCATCTGCCGGAAGGCGGCGGGCGGCTGGTGGACCGAGTGCGTGCCGGGGTGCTGCTGTTTGCCGAGGGCATGGAGGAGGTCGGTGATGCCTATTCGATCGCCGGTTTCTGTTCCAAGTACCGTGACAACGTCAGCTATTACACGCTGAAGGGTTTTGACGAGGAATTGTCGGAAGACATCCGCGCGCAGATCGGCGGCATGTCGGGGCGGCTGGCGACGCGCATGGGCGCGGCAATCCGCCATGCCACGGCGCGTTTTGAAGGCGTGGAGAGCCGGCGCCGACTGCTGCTGCTGCTGTCGGACGGCCGCCCCGAGGATTACGACGACGGCGGCGACCGGCGTTACCTGCATGAGGACACGCGGATGGCGGTGAAGGAGGCGGTGGCCAAGGGCGTGCATCCGTTCTGCGTGACGGTGGATACCATGGCCAACCAGTACCTGCCGCAGATTTTCGGGCCCGGCCATTACCTGGTGCTGGACCACATCAACAGCCTGCCCAACAAGCTGCCGGAGATTTACCTGCGGCTGCGGCGCTGATAAAAACAACAAGGAGATGCGGCAATGATGATCAGCAGCGAATTACTCGACATGACCGTCCGGCTGGGCGCGGCGCTGGCGGCTGGCGGCCTGATCGGCATCGAGCGCAGTTACCACGGCCGTCCGGCGGGATTCCGCACCCATACGCTGGTGTGCCTGGCGTCGGCGCTGCTGATGCTGGTGACGGTGTATGAAAGCCAGTGGTTCACGCAGCATGGCAACTCCCGCGTGGTGGTCGACCCGACCCGCATGGCGCAGGGCATCATGACCGGCATCGGCTTTCTCGGCGCCGGCGTGATCATGCGTGAAGGGCTGTCTGTCCGTGGCCTGACGACGGCGGCCTCGATCTGGGTGACGGCGGCGATCGGCATCCTGTTCGGTATCGGGTTTTACATCCCGGCGATGATGGCGGTGGCGGCGACCTTGTTCACATTGTCGTCGTTCCGCTGGATTGAAAGCCGGATGCCCACCGAGTTTTATGCCCAGTTCCACGTCAAGTTCAAGCGCGGCAGCGAAATGAGCGACCAGGATCTGCGCGCCATCGCAAGGGAGGCCGGATTTTCCGTTGCGAACATGACTTTCGAGCTGACCGACGGCGGGCAGAGTTTTGAATGCCGGATGGGCATCAAGACCCTGCACATGCGCAACATGAACCTGCTGTCGGAACGGCTGAAAAAAGAGCCCGCAGTGGTCGAGTTCCGCATCACGCCTGTGGGCGCCTGACCCGAAGTCCATGATGAGTGCAGTCCGCAATCCGGCATCAGGGCGGGGGGGCGGCTTCCACCGTTGCGGCGATTGCGGCAGAATGTGCCCCATTGATCTGAGTGCAAGAGGAGATGAATCATGAGCCATACACTGGAACAGTTTGCCGCGCAGTGCCACGATTTCATCAAGGCCGAGCCGGGCCCGGCGGGGCGCAAAAAGGTCGCGGCGCTGCTGCAGGAGGTGCTGAAGGACAGGCAGTTCATCGACAAGCACGTCGATCCCAGCGTCGGCGAACGCAAGATCATCTACGAAGATCCCGAGTTCGGTTTCTGCATCCTCGCCCATGACTACACCGACGCCAAGACCAGCGGCCCGCATGACCACGGCCATTCCTGGGCGATCTACGGCCAGGCCCGCGGCGAGACCGAGATGCGCGATTACCAGCTGCTGGAGCCGGCCAGCGCCGACAAGCCGGGCAAGGTCAAGCATGTCCGTACCTATAAGCTGACGCCGGGCATCGCCCATGTCTACAACGAAGGCGACCTGCATTCGCCGAAGCGGGAGGGGCCGACCAGCCTGATCCGCATCGAGGGCACCAATATGGCGAAGGTCAAGCGCTTCAAATTCGAACAGGTCTGATTCCGGGTTCCTGGGATGAAAAAAGCCGCCTGCGGGCGGCTTTTTTGATGCGGACTTTCCGTGTGATGGTTTACCAGTCGTAGCCCAGGCCCACCAGCAGCGCGGAGTCCGTGCTTTTGCGTCCCGGCGCCGGATCCTTTTCCCAGTCCAGGTTGAACTGCACGGATGCACTCATGCCGGCGGCGATCGGCGCGCGCAGCCCGGTGCGGGTGCGCAGCGTCATGTTGCTGCCTTCTGCGATCTGCTGGAATCCGTCCTGCTCATGAAACAGCTCGATGTTGTATTTCTGCAGGCGATGTGATGCCTTGATGCCCCAGCCCAGTGCGGGATAACTTTCATTCGGCGCGTTTTCGTAATCGACGGTCACATGGTCGAGGCCGCCGCGGATTGAAACGTTGCTGCGGTCATCCTCCAGCAGTTGCACGCCGTAACCGGCGCCGACGGTGCTGCGCAGATCGATGTCCTTGAAGCGGTCGTGTTCCAGCGAGCCGCGCACATATCGGAACAGGTCCTCTCCCTCCAGGAACCAGTCGTAGTTGCCGTCTGCTATCCAGTTTGACGCGGTCTGCACGCCGGAGTCGCGCTGCCGGTTGGTTTTTGCGCCGAGGTTGTAGCGGTAATCGCGCGCGCGGGCGGCGAGCTGGGCATCGGCGTAGAGCCGCTGGCCGGTGGTGTTGCCGCGGGTGTCGCTGGCGGCGAGGCTGGCCCGGCCCTTGTAAGTCACGCCGATGCCCGACTCTTCGGGCGTGGGGTTGAGATAGGCGATGTCATCGAGGCGGACATTGCGGCCGGAAGCGGCCAGCGCGATGCCTCCTTCGGCAGCGGGGGTGAGGGTTTCATTCGACAATTTTTTACTGTCCTGCAGCATCACGGCCACGGGACTGTCGGTGCTGAGCGTGCTGATTTCATCCCAGCGGAGGCTGATTTTGCCGGTGTGGGCGGTTTCGAATACGAGCTCGGGGCCCTGCTTGTGCAGCACTTTTCCGGTCAGGCGATCGCCGTTTTTGAAGACCACGACATCGGCGAAGGCGCTGCTGCAAAAAATGAGGATGCCCGTCAGCATGAGGCTGCGCATGCGGAAAATTCCTTGTGGTTGAGTCAAAGGAGGGATCCGTGCCTGCGCACGGATCCTGCGGTCAACCCTTGTGACCGGCAGCGCCAGCGGGGGTTCCTGCAGGTGTTTTCAGTGCGCAGTTTCGCTGGGGATGGCCGGCAGCGGGCCGCTGGCGAGGTTGTGCAGGTGGCGCTTGCGCACCAGCACCATCGACAGCGAGACAAAAAGTCCGAACATCGCGATCACCCAGTAGATCGAAATGTCGAGGCGGATCAGCAGCGCATAGAGGCCGAGCATGGCCAGGATCGAGAGGTTTTCGTTGAAATTCTGCACGGCGATGGAATGCCCCGCGCCCATCAGGATGTGGCCGCGGTGCTGCAGCAGCGCGTTCATCGGAACAACGAAGAATCCTGCAAGCCCGCCGATCAGGACCAGCAGCGGTATCGCGACGGGCAGGGAATGCACAAAATTCATCGCGATGACGATGACGCCCATGGCGATGCCCACGGGCACCACATCGACCGCCCGGTTGAGCGGCACCACTCTCGCAGCGATGATGGCGCCGGCGGCGATGCCCACGGCGCAGATGCCCTGCAGCAATGTGGCCTGGGACAGCGAATAGCCGAGCGCGACTTCGGCCCACTTCAGCACGATGAACTGCAGCGTGGCGCCGGCGCCCCAGAACAGGGTGGTCGTGGCCAGCGAAATCTGTCCCAGCTTGTCCGTCCACAGCAGTTTCACGCAGTGCGCGAATTCGCGCACCAGGTACAGCGGGTTGCGGCTCGGCGCGCGGTGGTCGACCCCGGTATTCGGGATGTAGAGGTTGAAGACCGCGGCGATGCCGTAAAACAGCATGATGATGGCGATGGCGGCTTCCGCGGGCGTGTCGACCCCGGTGTCGATGTGCGGCAGGTCGATTGCGAGCAGCTTTGCCGACACGGTCGAGCTGATCAGCACGCCGCCCAGCAGTGTACCGACGATGATGGAGCCGACCGTCAGTCCTTCGATCCAGCCGTTGGCAACCACCAGTTTGTGGTGCGGCAGGTATTCGGTGAGGATGCCGTATTTGGCCGGCGAGTACGCGGCCGCGCCGAGGCCGACGATGGAGTAGGCGATCAGCACGGCCACGTATTCCGAGGTGCCGGGGATGTCCCACAGTTCATGGAAAAAAAGCAGCGCACAGCCGGCGATTTTCACGGTGTTGGTGATGAACATCACGCGACCCTTGGGCATCGAGTCGGCGAAGGCGCCGACAAAGGCGGCGAACACCACATAGGAGATGGTGAAAAAGAACTTGAGCAGCGGCGTCATCCATTCCGGCGAATGCATCTGCATCAGCAGCGCAATCGCGGCCACCAGCAGCGCATTGTCGGCGAGCGACGAAAAAAACTGCGCCGCCATGATGGTGTAAAAACCTAGCGGCATGGATCCGTGGGCGCCGCGGAAGCGGGCAGGGTCAGGGTGGTGGGCGGGGTCGGCTGCGGCATGCGGTTTTTGCTGTTTTGGCAGACCGGAACGGGGCGCCCGCTTGTGCCTTTCCGTCCCGGTATTCACTTGAGGGAACCGCGGCTTTATACCATAGTTCACGTGTCAAACCGGTGTTTCCCCGCGCCTGGAATTTGCTGCGCCGCAGGCGGGGGCCGGCCCCGGCTTTGTCGCTGCGGCCCGAACGGGTAGTATCCCCAATTTCCCCTGATTTTCCCCTGATTGCCCCCGATGGCCGACCGCCGCCTGCAGGTATTTCACGCCGTTGCCCGACAGCTTTCCTTCACGAAGGCGGCGGAGCAGCTGTTCATGACGCAGCCGGCGGTGACGTTTCAGATCAAGCAGCTGGAAGAGCATCTCAACACGCGCCTGTTCGAGCGCAGCCACGGCCGCATTGCGCTGACCCCCGCCGGGGAACTGGTGTTCGGGTACGCGGAAAAAATACTGACCCTGTCCGAGGAGCTGGAAACCCGCGTCGGTGAACTGACCGGCGCGATCAGCGGCCCGCTGCTGCTCGGCGCCAGCACCACGATCGCCGAGTTTTACCTGCCGCAGATCCTCGGCGAGTTCAAGGCGCTGCATCCCCATGTGCAGCCGCATATGACCGTCGCCAATTCGGAAACGATTGAAACGCGGGTGGCGGAGCATGCGCTGGACATCGGGCTGATCGAGTCGCCCTCGCACCTGCCCGGCGTGCAGACGGAGGTCTGCTGCGAGGACGTGCTGGTGATGATCTGCAGCCCGAAGTACAAACTGGCGCAGGCGCGCACCGTGAAGGCGGCGGAGATTGCCGGCGAACCGTTCATCAGCCGCGAATCCGGCTCCGGCACCCGCGAGTTTTCCGACCAGTATTTCCAGCAGAACAAGGTGCCTCCCGATGCCATCAACATCGTCATGGAGCTCGGCAGTCCGGAAGCGATCAAGGGCGTGGTCGCCACCGGGCTCGGCATTTCCGTGCTGTCCCGGGCCACCGTGGCGAAGGAGCTGAAGCTCGGCGTGCTGGTGGCGGTGCCGCTGGATCCGCCGCTGATCCGCAGCCTGTCGGCGGTGACGCCGCGCAACAAGTTCCGTTCGCGCCTGGTTTCGACCTTCGCCGGTTTCGCGATGGCGCGGATGAAGGCAATGGCGGCGGCGCAATGAGCGGCAGTGGGCGGCAGCAGGCCCTGCTGGCGCTGTTCGGGCGGCTGGATGCGGAACGGCGGGCGCAGCTGATGGCATTCGCCGCGGAACTTGCGGCGGGAACCGCTGCTCCGTCGCCGGAGGCCCTGCGGCCGGAACCGCGCGTGCCGGGGGAAACCGTGGTGATGGCGATCCGGCGCCTGGTGCGGACTTATCCGCTGCCGGACCGGCGCCGGCTGATGGGCCGCGCCACGGAGTTGATGGGGCAGCATGCATTGCAGGGACGGGCCGCAGACGAAGTGATCGCCGAGCTGGAGGCCGTGTTCGAGCAGCATTACCGGACAGCCCGGAAAACATCCGCCGTGCAGCCGTGCCGCGACCGATAAGCGCATGCATTGATCTCGCGGCCCTGGCGCACAACCTGGGCGTGGCGCGCGCGCATGCGCCGCATGCCAGGGTGTTTGCCGTGATCAAGGCCAATGCCTATGGCCATGGCCTGCTGCGCGCAGCGCATGCGCTGCGCGCAGCCGACGGATTCGCCGTCGTCGAATTTGATGCCGCAGTACGTTTGCGCGAAGCCGGTCATGCGCAGCGCATCGTCCTGCTCGAAGGTTTTTTTGATGCGCATGAGGCGGAAACCGGCGCGCAGAAGAAAATCAGCAGCGTGGTGCATACGGCGGAGCAGTTTGCGCTGATTGATCCCTTGCCCGCCGGAACCCGGCTGGATGTGCTGCTCAAGATCAACAGCGGCATGAACCGGCTGGGGTTCGCGCCGGGGGCGCTGCGCGGCGCCCATGAAAGGCTGCAGGATTGTCCGGCCGTCGGCAAGGTCACGCTGATGACGCATTTTGCCGATGCCGACGGCGCGGGCGGGGTCGCGGCGCAGATGGAGGTTTTCGAGCAGGCGGTGGCCGGCATTGCGGCGCCGCGCAGCCTCGCCAACTCGGCGGCGACGCTGCGTTATCCGCAGACCCATTTCGACTGGGTGCGGCCGGGCATCATGCTTTATGGTTCATCACCCTTCACCGACCAGAGCGCTGCGCAACTGGGCCTCAGGCCGGTGATGACGCTGGCCTCGGAAATCATCGCCACCTGCAATCTCGGGCCGGGTGACACCGTCGGTTATGGCGGCACCTTTCGCGCCGGAAAAAACATGCGCATCGGCATCGTCGCCTGCGGCTATGCCGACGGTTATCCGCGCCATGCGCCCAGCGGCACGCCGGTTTCCGTGGGCGGACGCATGACCGCCACCGTGGGCCGGGTATCGATGGACATGCTCTGTGTCGACATCAGCGGCCTGCCGGAGGCCGGCATCGGCAGCCGCGTCGTGTTGTGGGGCGAGGGCAATCCGGTGGATGATGTGGCGCTGGCCGCCGGCACCGTCAGCTATGAACTGCTGTGTGCGCTGGCGGCGCGGGTGCCGGTGATCGAAAAAAACTGAAGTCAGGAAACATGGCCAAAGCAAAAACCGTCTATGCCTGCACCGAATGCGGCGGGCAGTCCGTGAAATGGCAGGGCCAGTGCCCGCACTGCCAGGCCTGGAACACGCTGGTGGAATCGGTGGCGGAAACCGCGGCGCCTTCGGCGAACCGGTTTTCGCTGATTGCCGAAACCGGCAAATTGCAGAAACTGTCGGAAGTGGAGGCGCGCGAGGAATCGCGGATTTCCAGCGGCATCGCCGAATTCGACCGCGTGCTCGGCGGCGGTCTGGTGCCGGGCGCGGTGATCCTGATTGGCGGCGATCCCGGCATCGGCAAGTCGACGCTGCTGCTGCAGTCGCTGGCCACGATGGGGGCAGAGCGCAAGGTGATCTACGTGTCGGGCGAGGAATCGCCGCAGCAGATCGCGCTGCGCGCGCAGCGGCTTAACGCCGAAGCGAAGCATGTGCATGTGCTGCCCGAGACCAGTCTCGGCAAGATCCAGGCGGCAATCCAGTCGGAAAAGCCCGAAATCGCCGTCATCGATTCGATCCAGACCCTGTATTCCGATGCGCTGACCTCGGCGCCGGGTTCGGTGGCGCAGGTGCGCGAGTGCGCGGCGCAACTGACGCGGCTGGCCAAGGCCGGCGGCACCACCATCATTTTTGTCGGCCATGTCACCAAGGAGGGCACGCTGGCGGGGCCGCGGGTGCTGGAGCACATGGTCGATACCGTGCTGTATTTCGAAGGTGATACCCATTCCAGTTTCCGCCTGATCCGCGCCTTCAAGAACCGCTACGGCGCGGTCAACGAACTCGGCGTGTTCGCGATGACCGACAAGGGGCTGAAGGGCGTGGCCAATCCGTCGGCGCTGTTCCTGTCGCAGCACGACACCGAAGTTGCGGGCTCCTGCGTGCTGGTGACGCAGGAGGGCACGCGGCCGCTGCTGGTGGAAGTGCAGGCCTTGGTGGATGAGGCGCATGCACCGAATCCGCGGCGGCTGAGTGTCGGCCTTGAGCAGAATCGTCTGGCGCTGTTGCTGGCAGTGTTGCACCGCCATTCCGGCATTGCCTGCTTCGATCAGGATGTATTCGTCAATGCGGTCGGCGGCGTGCGCATCACCGAGCCCGCGGCCGATCTCGCGGTGCTGATGGCGGTGGTGAGTTCGCTGAAAAACAAGCCGCTGCCGAAAAAACTGGTGGTGTTCGGTGAAGTGGGCCTCGCCGGCGAAGTGCGGCCAGTGCAGCGCGGGCAGGAGCGTCTGAAAGAGGCGGCCAAGCTGGGCTTCACCCATGCGCTGGTGCCGCAGGCCAACGCGCCGCGCCAGGCGATTGCCGGATTGAAGGTCATTGCGGTGCGGCGCATCGAGGATGCCGTGGTGCATTTCCGCGATGGATTCTAAATTATTTAATAAAATCATATACTTATAGTATATTCCATGGGATCAACACCGGTCTGCATGCGTGAACTGTGCCGGATATTGATCGTGCTGCTGCTGGCTTGCGCGGGGGTGGCAAGCGCTGCGGACATCAATGAGCGCGTCATCCGCATACCGGTGCAGGTTCAGGATGCGACCGGCAAAACGCTGGCGCAGGACATCGTCGTCACCGTTTTCGAAGCGCCGGGCCGCGCTGCCTATCCGCTGCTGGTGCTGAATCACGGCCGGCATGCTGCGGATCGTTCCCTGCTGGGGCGCGCGCGTTACTCGCAGGCTGCGGGATTTTTTGCCGAGCTGGGATTCTCGGTCTGGGTGCCGACGCGCGTCGGTTACGGTGTGAACGGCACCGCCGTCGATGCCGAATACGCCGGACCGTGCAACAACCGCAATTTTGCGCGTTCCTTCGGCACGGCGGCTGACCAGGTCGAGCAGGTGATCAATGTCGCGCGCCGCGAACCACGCATCGACGCCCAACGCATCGTCGTCGTCGGCCAGTCCTATGGCGGCGCCACCAGCATTGCGGTGGCTGCACGCAATCTGCCGGGGGTGGTGGCTGCGATCAATTTTGCCGGCGGTGGCGGCGGCAATCCGGAAACCCGTCCTGGCGAACCCTGTTCGGCATCGATTTCGACCGCGACCTTCGGTGGTTATGGCCGCAACACGCGGGTGCCGACGCTGTGGATATATACCGAGAATGACCTGTACTTCGGTCCGCGCCACAGCGAAGCGTGGTTCGCCGCGTTCCGCGCCAACGGCGGCAGCGGCGAATACCGGCTGCTGCCGGCTTTCGGGGACAACGGCCACCGGCTCTTCGTGCGCGGGTTCGAGATATGGTCGCCGATCGTGCGGCGTTTTCTGGCGGAGCGCGGTTTCAGTCAGTAAAAAGCGTCTGCGGTCCCGCCATAGTGTGGGCGGCAGCGGTTTCGCCGGCCTGCATGATGCGTTAAAATGCATCCCCTTCCAGAGTGTGTTTTCTTTCCGGAGTACCCATGAAGGTTTTAGTGACTGTCAAACGGGTCATTGATCCGTATGTGAAGGTGCGCGTCAAATCCGACGGCAGCGGCGTCGAAACCGCCAACGTCAAGATGGCGATGAACCCGTTCTGCGAAATCGCCGTGGAGCAGGCCGTGCGCATGAAGGAAGCCGGCGTCGTGACGGAGATCGTCGCGGTGTCGATCGGCGCGCCGCAGTGCCAGGAAACGCTGCGCACCGCGATGGCGATGGGCGCCGACCGCGGCATCCTGGTCGATACCGGTGCTGCAGACATGCAGCCGCTGGCGGTGGCCAAGCTGGTGAAGGCGATCATCGACAAGGAGCAGCCCAAACTCGTGATCATGGGCAAACAGGCCATCGATGACGACTCCAACCAGACCGGACAGATGGTCTCTGCGCTGCTCGGCTGGCCGCAGTCGGCCTTCACCTCGGCGATCACGATCAACGGCGACAGCGCAGATGTGACACGCGAAATCGACGGCGGCCTGGAGAAACTGACGGTCAAGCTGCCGGCCGTGGTGACCACTGACCTGCGCCTGAACGAGCCGCGTTATGTGACGCTGCCCAACATCATGAAGGCGAAGAAAAAGCCGCTGGAAACGCTGAAGCCGGAAGCGCTGGGCGTGGACATTGCGCCACGGCTGAAAACACTGAAGGTCGAGGAGCCGCCCAAGCGCAGCGCCGGCGTCAAGGTCGCCGACGTCAAGGAACTCGTTGCCAAACTCAAAAACGAAGCGAGGGTGATCTGATGTCCGTACTCGTCATTGCCGAACACGACGGCAAACAATTGAAGCCCGGCACCACCAACACGGTGACTGCGGCCGCGAAAATCGGCGGCGACATCACGGTGCTGGTCGCGGGACAGGGATGCGCGGATGCGGCACAGGCCGCGGCGAAACTTGCCGGCGTCAAAAAGGTGCTGCTCGCCGATGCGCCGCAGTATGCCGGTGCCGTGGCCGAAAACATGGCCGCACTGGTGCTGACGGTGGCCGGGCAATACACGCACATCCTCGCGCCGGCCACGGGTTTCGGCAAAAACTTCATGCCGCGGGTGGCGGCGGCACTGGATGTGCAGCAGGTTTCGGAAATCAGCGCGGTGGTTTCCGCGGATACCTTCGTGCGGCCGATCTACGCCGGCAACGCGCTGGCCACCGTGCAGTCCGTCGACAAGGTCAAGGTCATCACCGTGCGCGCCACCGGTTTTGATGCCGCGGGCGAGGGCGGCAGCGCTGCCGTTGAAAACCTCGCGGCGGGGCCCGATACCGGGCTGGCGAAATTCAACGGCCAGGAATTGTCCAAGTCGGACCGGCCCGAGCTGACCGCGGCGCGCATCATCGTCTCCGGTGGCCGCGGCATGGGCAGCGGCGAAAATTTCAAGATCCTCGAAGCGCTGGCCGACAAGCTGGGGGCCGCGGTCGGCGCCTCGCGCGCGGCGGTGGATTCGGGCTTCGTGCCCAATGATTACCAGGTCGGGCAGACCGGCAAGATTGTTGCCCCGGAACTGTACATCGCCGTCGGCATTTCCGGCGCGATCCAGCACCTGGCCGGCATGAAGGACAGCAAGGTGATCATCGCCATCAACAAGGATCCGGAAGCGCCGA
>CAZSIR010000106.1:0-10767 GCA_964606765.1 uncultured Bordetella sp.
AGGGATTTGACCCGGGACAATACCTGCCGGTGAAGGAAGCGCGTCGTTTCGACACCTTCATCCACTACGGCCTGGCTGCCGGCATTGATGCCATCAAGGATGCTGGTCTCGATCTCGACAGGCTCAATCGCGAAATGATCGGCGTCTGCATCGGTTCCGGCATCGGCGGCCTGCCGCTGATCGAGGAAACCCACAATGCGCTGCTGGCCGGCGGGCCGCGCAAGATTTCGCCGTTTTTCGTGCCGGGTTCCATCATCAACATGATCTCCGGCCAGCTGTCCATCATGTACAAGCTGCAGGGGCCGAACATTTCCGTCGTCACTGCCTGCACCACGGCCAACCACAGCATCGGCGAAGCCGGCCGGCTGATCGAATACGGCGACGCCGACATCATGATTGCCGGTGGTGCTGAATCCACGGTATCCCCGCTGGGCATTGGCGGCTTCTGCGCCGCCCGCGCGCTGTCGTCGCGCAACGATGATCCCGCCGCCGCCAGCCGGCCCTGGGACAAGGACCGCGACGGTTTTGTCATGGGCGAGGGCGCCGGCGTACTGGTGCTGGAAGAATATGAGCACGCGAAAAAACGCGGCGCGCGGATTTACTGCGAACTGGCGGGCTACGGCCTCAGTGCCGACGCCCATCACATCACCGCGCCCTGTGAAGACGGCGCAGGTGCCGTGCGCTGCATGAACGGCGCCTTGCGCAACGCCGGCCTCAATCACGACCAGGTCGATTACATCAATGCCCACGGCACCTCGACGCCGCTGGGTGACATCGCCGAAACGATTGCGGTCAAAAACTGCTTTGGCGCACACGCCAAAAAACTGGCGGTCAGTTCGACCAAATCGATGACCGGGCATCTGCTCGGGGCCGCCGGCGGCATCGAAGCGGTATTTTCGGTGCTGGCGATCCGCGACCAGGTCGCGCCGCCGACCATCAACCTGGTCAACCAGGATCCGCAGTGCGATCTGGATTACGTGCCGAACACCGCGCGCCCGATGAAAATCGATGTCGCGCTCTCCAATTCCTTCGGATTCGGCGGCACCAACGGCAGTCTGGTGTTCCGCAGGATCTGATTTCCTGTTCCGGCATCCTGCCGGTGGATGCAACGGGAACTACGGGCGAAAGCACGGCATGCCGATGATACTGGTCGATGGTTTGCCGGCAAATGCCGTTCCTGCCGATGACCGCGGTTTGACCTATGGCGACGGCGTGTTCCGCACGCTGGCCATGCGCAATGGCTGCGCCCGGCGATGGCCCCAGCAGTACGCCAGGCTGTCGGCGGACTGCGACGCATTGCGCATCACCCCTCCGACAGAGTCTGAATTGCGCCGGGATATTCAAACCATTGCCGGGCAGGTGCCGGACTGCGCCTTGCGCATCGTCGTAACCCGTGGCAGCGGCGGACACGGATACGCGATTCCGGAAAAACTGCAGTCACGCCGCATCGTCTCCGCCAGTCCTTTGCCTGCATATCCGGCACACTGGCCGGAGCAGGGCGTCAGCATGCGGGTATGCGAAATACGGCTCGCTGCGCAATCCCGGCTGGCTGGCATCAAACATCTCAACCGCCTTGAAAACGTACTGGCGCGTGCGGAATGGAACGATCCTGCCATCGCGGAAGGACTGCTGATGGATTCGGCGGGGCATGTCATCGAGGGCACACGCAGCAACCTGTTCATCGTGGAGGACACTGCGCTGGTGACGCCGGACCTCTCAGGTTGCGGTGTGGCCGGCGTCACCCGCGATCTGGTGATGGCCGCGGCAGAACGCCATCAGACGCGCTGCCGCGTCGAACCCATCAGCCGGCAACGCCTGGAGGCGGCCAGCGAAGTGCTGCTGGTCAACAGCCTGATCGGCGTGTGGCCGGTCGCGGTGCTTGAGCACCGTCGTTGGACCGACTTCAGGTTTGCGCCGCTCGTGCGAAAATGGCTTGATGCGTTCGATCATCCGTCTCATTAAATTCTCGCTGCTCACGGTTTTTTTGCTCGCGCTGGCGGGCGCCGCGGGACTTTATTATTACGCCCATGAAGAACTGCCGCTGGAAAAATCGCCGGTGAGTTTTGAGTTGCGCGCCGGCAACAGCCTGCGCGGCATTTCAAACCAGCTTGCTGCGGCAGGCGTCATCGGCCGCCCGGAACTGTTCGAGGTACTGGCGCGCCTGATGGGTGAATCGGCAAAGCTCAAGGCCGGTAATTATGAATTCACCCGGCCGTTGACTCCGCTGGGATTGCTCCACCGCATCAGCCGTGGCGACGTGACCCTGGTGGCCGTGACCTTCGTTGAAGGCTCCACGTTCAGGCAGCTGCGGAAAATCCTGCAGGATCACCCCAAGCTTCGCTCCGAAACCGCCGCGTTGACGGAACAGGAACTGCTGGCCAGACTGGACATCGCCCAGCCCGCCGGCGAAGGCTGGTTTTTCCCCGACACCTATCATTTCAGCGAAGGCACCAGTGACCTGGCCATTCTGCGTCGCGCAAACCAGTTGATGCGACGCCATCTCGAGCGGGAGTGGCAGCGACGCGCACCGGACCTGCCGCTGAAGTCCCCGCTGGAAGCGCTGATCCTTGCATCGATAGTCGAAAAGGAAACCGGACGGCCCGAGGAGCGGGGACTGGTTGCAGCAGTATTCATCAACCGGCTGCGCATCGGCATGCTGCTGCAGACCGATCCCACCGTGATTTACGGCATGGGTGAGGCCTTCAACGGCAACATCCGCAAGAGCGATCTGACGACGGATACGCCCTACAATACCTACACCCGTGCCGGACTGCCGCCCACACCCATCGCCATGCCTGGACTTGATGCCTTGCGCGCCACGCTGAATCCCGCGCCCAGCGATGCGCTTTACTTTGTCGCGCGCGGTGACGGCACGTCGAAATTTTCCCGCACACTGGCCGAGCATGAGCGGGCCGTCACCCAGTACCAGCGCCGGGGACGGAAATGAGACGCGGCAGGTTTATCACGCTGGAAGGCATGGACGGCGCCGGCAAGACCACGCACCTGGACTGGCTGCGCGGGAAACTGGCGGCACGCACCGTGCCGCTGACGGTGACGCGGGAACCCGGCGGCACGCCGCTGGGGGAGGCACTGCGCAAGCTGCTGCTCGACAACCATGATCCACGGAATGCCGAGACCGAGGCCCTGCTGATGTTTGCCGCGAGGCGGGAACATATTGCCCAGGTGATCGAGCCGGCGCTCGCCGCCGGGCATTGCGTGCTCTGTGACCGTTTTACCGATGCCACTTATGCCTACCAGGCTGGCGGCAGCGGCATGGACTGGGAACGTGTTGCTGCGCTGGAGCGCTGGGTGCAGGGGCCGCTGCAGCCGGACCTGACGCTGTATTTTGATCTGGATCCGGCATTGGGCCGGGCCCGGGCCCGGCAGGCACGGGAGCCGGACCGGTTTGAACGGGAGCAGCAGGCGTTTTACGAGCGGGTGCGAGCCGCCTACCTGCGCCGGGCCCGGGAGCATCCTCAGCGCATCCGCGTCATTGATGCGTCGCGGACCATTGCTGAAATACAGCTTGAACTTGAGAAAATCATATTAAGTATATGATTTAAAACATTATTTTAATAACTATTTGATTTAAATAATATACTTGAAATTTAGTTTATTAAATTATTGATTTTTAATGACTATTTGGTTTAAAAGCGAACTTGAATCGGTGCTGGCACAAAAAGACCGGCTGGCGAATGCCTTGCTGGTCAAAGGGCCGCGTGGCATCGGCAAGCAGGATTTCGGCATGGCGCTGGCACAGGGCCTGCTCTGCGAAAGCCCGGCCGCTGCAGGCACCGCCTGCGGCAATTGCAGCGCCTGCAACTGGTTTGCCGGTAACGCGCATCCTGATTTCAGGGCGCTGGTACCAGCCACGGAGGCCGAGCCTGATGCGGAGGTCGAGGCTGAGACGGGTGGTAAAAAAGCCAAGCCCAGCCCCTGGATCAACATCGAACAGGTGCGCGCGCTGCACGATTTCATTCATGTCTCCAGCCACCGCGACGGGCGCAAAGTCATTCTGGTGTGCCCGGCCGAGGCTTTGAATGTCAGCGCGGCCAATGCATTGTTGAAAAATCTCGAAGAACCGCCGCCGCAGACCCATTTCATCCTGATCAGTCATCGTCCGCACCGGCTGCCGCGGACCATCATCAGCCGTTGCTGCCAGCTCAGCCTGCGTGCGCCGGACCGGGCAACGGCACTGGCCTGGCTGGACGGGCAGGGAGTAACCGAGCCGGAAGTGGCTCTGGCCCAGGCCTCCGGCGCACCGCTGCTGGCGCAGGCCGCGAGCGAGGGCGAAGAACTGGCCGGGCGCCGCGATTTCCTGGCGCGCATTGCGCCGGTTGATTTTGATCCGCTGGCGGTTGCGGAAACCTTTCATGACCTGCCGCCGGAGCGTTTCATCGGCTGGCTGCAGAAATGGACGTACGACATTGCCGGTCAGTGCATGCTTGGCAGCATCCGCTTCAATCCGGACCTGGCGCGTGAACTGGCCGTGATCGCCAAACGCGTGGAACCGCGGGCAGCGCTGCGCCTGCACCGCAAGCTGGTGCGCGAACAGCGCAATATCCATCATCCGCTGAACGGCCGCCTGTATATCGAAAGCGTGTTGCTGGCTTATGCCGCGGTGGTCAATCCTTCGCGCAAGGCGGCCTGAGTATGCTGGTCGATTCGCACTGCCATCTTGATTTTCCGGAACTCGCAGAAAACCTGCCTTCGATTCTGGAAAAAATGCGCGAAAACGGTGTGGGTGCCGCGCTCTGCGTCAGTGTTACGCTGGAGGATTTCCCGAAAGTGCTGGCACTGGCCGAGCAGCACAAAAATCTCTATGCCTCGGTCGGGGTTCATCCCGATTACCCGGACCTGCGTGAACCGTCCGTGCCGGAACTGGTCGAACTGGCGCAACACCCGAAGGTCGTGGCGATCGGTGAAACCGGGCTTGATTATTACCGGCTCACCGGCGACCTCGAATGGCAGCGCGAACGCTTCCGCGTGCATATCCGCGCGGCCCGCGGGTCAGGCAAGCCGCTGATCATCCACACCCGTTCGGCTTCGGCCGACACTTTGCGGCTGATGCGCGAAGAGGGTGCGGAAAAGGCGGGCGGGGTCATGCACTGTTTTACAGAAACCTGGGAAGTGGCACAGGCCGCCCTGGCCATGGGCTTCCATATTTCCTTTTCCGGCATCGTGACCTTCAAGAGTGCCAGGGACCTGAAAGAGGTGGCCCGGCAGGTGCCCTTGGACCGCCTGCTGGTTGAAACCGATTCACCCTACCTGGCGCCGGTGCCGTACCGCGGCAAAACCAACCAGCCGGGCTGGGTCAAACATGTGGCGGAGGAAGTCGCAAGGCTGCAGGATCGGAGTTTTGCCGAAATCGCCCAGGCCACCACCGGAAACTTTTATAAATTATTCAATATAAACAGATAATTAAATGAACTTCCGAACCTTGATTCTGGGTTTTTCCCTGGCCCTGCCGGCCTTGTCGCCCACCCTGGTGCATGCCGGAGCCTATGAGGACATGCTCCATGCGATCAGTATTGATGACGAGTCTACGGTGGCCCAGCTGATCCAGCGTGGCATGGATGTGGATACCGTCAGCCCCAAAGGGGAATCACTGCTGATGCTGGCCGCCCGTGAAGGCAAGCCGCATGTGGTCAAAACCCTGCTGGCAGCCCGGCCCAAGCTGCAAATCCGCAATCCGCTGGGCGAATCAGCGCTGATGCTGGCCGCCATCAATGGCCATACCGATATCGCCAAACTGCTGCTGGACGCCGGCGCACCGGTCAACCAGACGGGCTGGACGCCGCTGATTTATGCAGCAGCGCGCAACCGGGTGGATATTGCAAGGTTGTTGATTGCCAGGGGGGCCGAGGTCAATGCGGCGGCTGAAAACGGCACAACGGCACTGATGATGGCGGCGCGTGAAGGCCAGCTGCAGATCCTGCTGTTATTGCTTGAGCATGGCGCCGACCCCAAATACGTGTCGCCGTATGGTCATTCCGCCATGAGCCTGGCGAGGGATCGTAAACAGACGGAAATCGAAGCCTTGCTGCGTAAAGCCGGCGTCGAGGAATAAGGGATCCGGGCTGGGGAAAAGCGGCTTTTCCCTCTGATATACGCCACCTGTAATGCGTATAATGTGTATTATGTAAAATTAGTGCGGGACGTATCCAGGCATCCGAGGACTGTCAGTTCAACGGCTCAATTCCTTGAGCGGCGGCCAAACTCCCCGATCGTCTCAACCATGCGGTCCAACTCGGCATCGACCTTGGCTTTGGCGGCCGCGTCGTGGGGATAACACAGCAGCCACATGTCATCGAACAGGCCGTGGACACGGGGCTCGCTGGCGTAGACCAGCTTGCGGTTGACGTTCTGGACCGAAGGGATTTGCATGAACTCCCGGCCATCCTCCCAGTAAATCGACAGGGTGATGATCTGGGTGTTCAGGCGCAGCAGGCGGACGATGAATTCGAAGCGCACCGTATGCATGCCTTTGGAGCGCAGCTCGATCAGCTTCTGCGGCGCGAGCGGAGCGCCCTGCTTCAATGTCGCGATGGAATCCATATCGTTCACGATCAACCCCTGACCGTCCGTGCTTATTAATATGGCCAAAGTATGCGTGACGAGGTGGGATCGGGCAAATCTACCATTTTGATAAGTTTGCCCGGCGCCACAAGACAGAAATGTGACTTAATGCCTGAATTCTCCGGTTCCGGGACGGACCCGGAATTCAGCGATCAGCAGCAGCTTACTGCATGCGTTCCAGCACCACGGCCATGCCCTGCCCGCCGCCGATGCACAGTGAAACAAGCGCATACCGGCCACCGGAACGCTGCAGCTGGCGTGCCGCGGTCAATGCAATGCGCGCACCGGAAGCACCGATCGGATGGCCCACGGCAATGGCGCCGCCATTCGGGTTGACTCGCTTGTCGTCGAAGGCAACACCGAGGCCCTTGAGGCAGGCCAGCACCTGGGCGGCAAAGGCTTCATTGATCTCGATGATGTCCATGTCCTTGAGGCTCAGTCCTGCGCGTGCCAGCGCTTTTTGCGAAGCCGCGACGGGGCCGATGCCCATGATGTCGGGACGCACACCCATCGCCGCACTGGCAATGACGCGGGCCATCGGCTTTGCGCCGGCTTTTTCACCGGCAGCCAGCGAGCCCACCACCAGTGCAACGGCGCCGTCATTGACGCCGGAAGCGTTGCCTGCCGTGGTGACGCCGCCCTCATAAAGGGTTTTCATCTTGGCCAGCGCGGCGATTTCGGTGCCGGGGCGCGGATGTTCGTCCTCGGCCACTGCCGGCACCGGGCCTTTGCGGCTGGCCGGCATTTCGACCGGTGCGATTTCTCCGGCGAAGAAACCCTCGCCTTTGGCGAGTGCAAACTTTTGCTGTGACGCGGCCGCGAAGGTATCCGCCTGCTCGCGGGTGATGCCGTACTCGCGCGCCAGGTTGTCGGCGGTCTGCGGCATCTGGTGGTCACCGAACTGTTTGGCCAGTTTCGGATTGGAAAAACGCGGACCGATGGTGGTGTCGGCCATCTTGATGCCGCGATCAAAGGCGTTTTCGGCGCGGCTGATGATGATCGGTGAACGGCTCATGCTCTCCACGCCGCCGACGATGAATACGTCGCCCTCGCCCGCGGTGATCGAGTGCGCGGCATGGGCCAGGGCACCGAGGCCGCTGGCGCAGTTGCGCTGCAGGACGGTGCCCGGGATTTCAATCGGGAAACCTGCCGCAAGCCCGGCGTGGCGGGCGACACAGCGGCTGTCTTCACCGCTCTGGTTGCCGCAGCCGACGACGATGTCCTCGACCTGTTCCACCTTGAATTTGGATTTCTCCATGACGGTTTTCATGACGCCGGCGAGCATGTCATCGGGACGGACTTTGGCCAGCGAGCCGCCGTGGCGGCCGAACGGGGTGCGCAGACCTTCGTAGAGATAAGCGTCAAGCATGATTTTTCCTCTCAGTGATCAATTGTTCGGGAATCAGGGTTCGGGCGTCAGCAGCGAAACGCCCAGCTGCGCGCGGCGGCGCATCCAGATGTTGGGGCGGTAACGCGGATCGGCGTAAATCGAATTCATCGTGGCCAGCACCTGGTGGATGCGTGCAACGCCGGCCACGTCGCCGAATTTGAGCGGGCCGTTGGGGTAATTCAGGCCCAGGGTCACGGCCTTGTCGATGTCCGCCGGCTGCGCGGTGCGGCTCTGCGCGATCGAACAGCCGATGTTGACGATCATCGCCACGATGCGCTGTGCAATGAAACCGGGGCTGTCGCGGCAGACCGTCACCGGCACTCCGTCAGAAGCCAGCAATCCGTGCGCAGCTTCTTTCATCGCGGCATCGGTCAGTGGCGTACCCATGATCGTACGGCGCTTGACCATCGGGAACAGCGTATCGACAGCCACTGTGCGTTTCGGATCCAGGCCCTCTTCCACCGCAGAGGTCGTGGCATCCCTGCCGATGGGCGTCACCAGGATCAGCGCCTTGGCGGAAGGTTTGGCGCCGGCTTCGATGTTCGCGCCCAGTTTGGCCAGCAGCGCGTTCAAAGCTTCATGGCCCTGCGGCTCGGCCTTGCTGATCCAGACGCTGTCCGGTTTTGCCGTCGGCGCGGCAGGTTCCGGCGCAACAATCGGCTTCATTTCCGCGTCGTAATCGTAGAACCCTTTTTTGCTCTTGCGGCCGAGCACGCCGGCTTCGTAACGCGACTGCATGATCAGGTTCGGGCGATAGCGCGGCTCGTGGAAAAACTGGTTGTAGATCAGCGCCGACGCCGGCTGCGTCACATCGAGGCCGGTCAGTTCCATCAGTTCGAAGGGCCCCATGCGGAAGCCGCAGACGTCGCGCATCACGCGGTCGACGTCGGCAAAGGTCGACACGCCCTCATACACCAGATGCGAAGCCTCCAGCGTGAAGCCACGGCCGACCTGGTTGACGAGGAAGCCCGGCGCATCCGTCAGGCGCACCGGCTCGCGCGTCATGCGCTTGCCGATCACCATCAGCGCTTCGGATACCCAGTTTTCAGTCAGCAGACCGTCGATGACCTCGACCAGCTTCATCAGCGGCACCGGATTGAAAAAATGCAGGCCGGCGAAGCGTTGCGGGGTTTTCAGCTTGGCCGCAATCGTGGTCACCGACATCGACGAAGTATTCGTGGCCAGGATACATTCCGGACCGACGACGCCTTCCAGTTCAGCAAACAGCGCGCGCTTGGCATCGAGGTTTTCAACAATGGCTTCGACGACCATATGGCAATCCTTGAAGTCCGCCAGGGATTGCGCGACACGGATGCGTGCCGTGGCGGCATCGGCGTCTTCCTTGCTCATGCTGCCCTTCTCCGCTGCCCGCACCAGCATCTTCGCGACAAAATCACGTGCTTCATCGGCGGCACCGGGTCGCGTGTCCATCATTACCACGTGCATGCCGCCGGCGGCAGACACCTGAACAATGCCGCGCCCCATGGCGCCGGTTCCGATCACGCCGACGCAAAGATCGGCGCGCTTGGCATCAAAAGCCATAATCAACCTTTATAAATTATCAATTAAATCAAATAGTTATTGTTATCTGCCTTTGAAGACCGGCTTGCGCTTTTCCATGAAGGCCGTCTGGCCTTCCTTGTAGTCTTCGCTCTTGTAGCAGACGTCGACCATCTTCTGCAGTTTTTCCAGGTCGCGCTTCGCCGGATCCTTGCCGTATTCGATCAGCGAGGCTTTCACCGATGCCAGCGTCAGCGGGGCGTTATTGGCGATCGTCGTTGCGTACTCGATGGTGTATTTCTCCAGTTCCGCCGCAGGCACCACGCGGTTGACCAGATTCATCTGCAGCGCTTCCTGAGCCGTGAACTGGCGCGCGGTGAAAAAAATCTCCGCAGTGAATTGCGGCCCCACCACGTCGGTCAGGCGCTTGATGCCGACAAAACGGTAACCCAGGCCGAGTTTGCCGGCCGGCACGCCGAACTTGGCGTCTTCGGACACAATCCGCATGTCGCAATTCACCGCAATCGCGGTGCCGCCGCCGATGCAGTAGCCGCGCACCATTGCGATGGTCGGCTTCGGACATTCCTGCAGCGCCTTGCTCGCATCATCCGCAGCCTTGTTGTAGGCCTGCACCGCGTCTTCGCTGCTGCGCTTTTCCTTGAACTGGGAAATGTCGGCGCCGGCGACGAAGGCTTTTTCGCCCGCACCTTTCAACACCACCACGCGCACGGCGGGATCGGCGGCAAAATCCGCCAGCACCACGGGCAGCGCCTGCCACATTTCAAATGAGACCGCATTGTGACGGGCGGGATTGTTGAACGTGATCCAGCCGATGCCGTCCTTTTTCTCGGCCAGCAGTCGGTCTGTCATGGGTACGGCGGCGCTTGCGGGTGCATTCATGGCAATTCCTGTGAGTTCATGATGTAGAAAAGACAGTCCGCTATTTTAACCGATGCGGCCAGTGCCCGCGTTCAATCCACGGGCATGCCATTGCGCAGCAGGTCACGGGCGATGACCCAGCGATGGACCTCGCTCGGCCCTTCGAAGATGCGCAGCACACGCACGGCCCGGGCGATGTACTCCAGCGGCATGTCCTTGGACACGCCCATGCCGCCGAGCAGCTGGATCGCGCGGTCGGAAATGCGCGCAATCATTTCACTGCCCTGCAGCTTGACCATCGAGGCCTCGCGCCGCCAATCCGCCCCGCCCTGGTCCATCTTCCAGGCCAGGCGCCAGGTGATCCAGCGCACCATTTCCATTTCCTGCCAGCTGTCGGCCAGCCACCATTGCACCTGCTG